>JAFZPW010000016.1 GCA_017552495.1 Clostridia bacterium
GGACGAAGTGGGCGGTCATGTCGTCAAACGGAGATGGACGCGAGCCATCGACGCGCTCTGCTGCCGCAACTGCAAAAAGCTCATCGTGTCCTTCGCGCAGGAAAGCCGCCCGTAATGGGCGGCTCAGCTTGTCAAAATCGCCGTTTCGGCGATTTTGCTTACCCATCGTTTTTGGCCGTTTTCTGTGTGAAAATGGTCAAAAACACCACGACCCGCCGCGTTTTTTCGCAAAAAATGCGGCGAACTCCGGCCCGCAGGCCGGTGCCAAATTGGCGAAAAAGCCCAGCGCAGCGGGTTTTTCGACAGTCTAAGCCGCCCGTAATGGGCGGCTTTTTCACGGACACAGAGGGTTTTGCTTGCTATTTTGGGCGGGATGGAGTACACTTTTTACAGCATCACCTCCCGAAAGGAGCCAGCTTATGAAGCAGACCACGCTTTGCTATATCGAAAAGGACGGGTGCGTCCTCATGCTCCACCGGGTGAAAAAGGAGCGGGACGAAAACCGGGACAAATGGATCGGCATCGGCGGCAAGTTTGAGGAGGGCGAAAGCCCCGAGGACTGCCTGCTGCGCGAGGCGAAGGAGGAGACCGGCCTCACCCTCACCGATTATCGCTACCGGGGGCTGGTGACCTTTGTTTCCGACCGGTGGGGCACGGAACAGATGCACCTGTTCACCGCCGCCGGCTTTTCCGGCGACTTGCGGGAATGCGACGAGGGCGTGCTGGAATGGGTGCCCCGGGAAACGCTGCTGTCGCTGCCCATGTGGGAGGGCGACCGCATTTTTCTCGGTTTGCTGGAGCGGAACGAGCCCTTTTTCTCGCTCAAGCTGGTTTACCGGGGCGAGGCGCTGGAGCGCGCCGTTTTGAACGGAAAGCCCGTCAAATGACGAAAAAACCGCGGACATCCGCGGTTTTTGCTTTGTTTTTCGCTTTTCCGGGGCTCAGTCGGCGCCGTTGATCAGCCGTTGATATTCGTCGGCGGCCCGGTCGTATTCCCCGTCGTCCTCGATGGAATAAATGTTGTAACTGGTTCCGTCGCTTTCATAGCGCAAAATTTCCGCCGCGCCGCCCCGGTCGGGCGGGATCAGGGCCACATATTCCCTGCCCTCAAAGGGGAAAACGCCCACTACCTCGCATTTCAGCGGTGCGCCGCCCTCTACCTCCAGCGTGATGAATTGCCGGTCTTCCATATCGATTTGCCGCCTTTCCTTGTGCGTTTCTGTTATGATTGTATCATTTGCGGCGGCAAGATGCAAGAGCAGGCAAAAACTTCCGGTTTTGCATTGACAGAGCCAAAAAATCGCGGTATCATGTCCTTGTCAGAGATACATTTATGCACAAATCAAATACATTTGTCTTTTATGGGAGGACAACTTATGGAACGACTCATGGACGCCATCGTCAAGCCCACCGCCGGCCCCGGTCTGGAGCTGCGGCGTGTTCCCGTGCCGGTGCCCGGCCCCGGCGAAGTGCTCATCAAGATCCACAAGACCGCCATCTGCGGCACCGACGTGCACATCTACAACTGGGATCCCTGGGCGCGGATCCATATCACCCATCCGCCCATGACCATCGGCCATGAATATGTAGGCGAAATCGCTCAGCTTGGCGAGGGCGTCACGGGGCTCACCGTGGGCCAGCGGGTCTCCGGCGAGGGCCATATCACCTGCCACCGCTGCCGCAACTGCCACACCGGCAACATTCAGTGGTGCAAAAACACCACCAGCGTGGGCGTTGACCGGGACGGCGCTTTTGCCGAATATCTCTGCATCCCCCAGACCAACGTCATCCCCATCGACGAGAGCCTGGACGAGGACGTGGTGGCGTTCTTCGACGCCTTCGGCAACGCCACCCACACCGCGCTGATGTGGGATCTGGTGGGCGAAGACGTGCTCATCACCGGCGCCGGCCCCATCGGCATCATTGCCGCCGGCATCTGCAAGTACGACGGCGCGCGCCGGGTCATCATCACCGACCTCAATGATTACCGCCTGGGCCTGGCCCGCAAGATGGGCGTGGACGCCGCCGTCAACACCGGACGCGAGGATCTGCTTCAGGTGATGAAGGAACAGGGCCTGAAGGAGGGCTTTGACGTGGGTCTGGAAATGAGCGGAAACGGCGCCGCCTTCCGCCAGATGTGCTCCGTGATGCGCAACGGCGGCAGGATCTCGCTGCTGGGTCTGGGCAACAAACCCATCGAGGTGGACATGAACGACATCATCTGCAAGGGTCTGTGCCTCCAGGGCATCTATGGCCGCAAGATGGACAACTGGCACAAAATGAGTTATATGGTGCAGGGCGGCCTGGATCTCACCCCCGTCATCACGCATCGCTTCCATTATACCGAGTTTGAAAAGGGCTTTGCCGCCATGAACAGCGGCGAGTCGGGAAAAGTCGTTCTCGATTGGACAAAATAAGGAGGAACCGCTATGAAAACCGCATTGAAAGCCTTTGAACAGGAGCTGAACGCCATCCGCGAGGCAGGAACCTGGCGGGAAGAGCGCGTCATCACCACCCCCCAGCGTTCGGTGATCGACACCACGCAAAAAGCGCATGTGGTCAATATGTGCGCCAACAACTATCTGGGTCTGTCCAACAACCCCGAGCTGATCGCCGCCGCCAAGGAAAGCTATGACCGCTGGGGCTTCGGCCTGTCTTCCGTCCGCTTTATCTGCGGCACCCAGCGGATCCACAAGGAGTTGGAAAAGCGCATCGCCGCCTTTGCGGGCGCCGACGACGCCATTCTGTACTCCTCCTGCTTCGACGCCAACGGCGGCCTGTTTGAGACCCTGCTGGGCGCCGAGGACGCGGTGATTTCCGACGAGCTCAACCACGCCTCCATCATCGATGGCGTCCGCCTGTGCAAGGCCAAACGCTATCGCTATAAAAACAACGACATGGCCGATCTGCGCCGCCAGTTGGAGGACGCCCGCGCCACCGGCTGCAAGAAGATCCTCATCGCCACCGACGGCGTCTTTTCCATGGACGGCTATATCGCCAACATGAAGGCCATCTGCGATCTGGCCGACGAGTTCGACGCGCTGACCATGGTGGACGACAGTCACGCCGTAGGCTTTATGGGCGAGCACGGCCGGGGCACCTGCGAGTATTGCGGCGTTCTGGGCCGGGTGGACATCATCACCGGCACCTTCGGCAAGGCTATGGGCGGCGCCTCCGGCGGCTATACCGCAGCGCGGCAGCCCATCGTGGATCTGCTCCGCCAAAAGAGCCGCCCCTATCTGTTCTCCAACACGCTGGCGCCCGCCATCTGCGCCGCCACCATGAAGACCATCGACCTTCTGGAGCGCTCCACCGCCCTGCGGGACAAGGTGCATGAAAACGCCGCCTATTTCCGCGCCGGCATGGAGAAGCTGGGCTTCGATCTGCTGCCCGGCGAGCATCCCATCGTCCCCGTGATGCTTTATGATCCCAAGGTGGCGCATGCGTTCGCCAACCGGATGCTGGAGAAGGGCGTTTACGTCATCGCCTTCTGCTATCCCGTGGTGCCGCGCGGCAAGGATCGTATCCGCACGCAGATCTCCGCCGGTCACACCAAAGAGGATCTGGATTTCGCCATCAAGTGCTTCGGCGAGGTCAAGCGGGAAATGGGCCTGTAAACACATCTGAAAAGCGAGAAATCGCCCTATACCATGTATGGGGCGATTTCTTTTTGTAGTATTCTATGATAATATTACGAATTGCAATTACTTTTCTCCCAGACAGAAGGGCAGCGCCAGCTTGAGCGCCTCGTTGAAAAACACCCAGTTGTGCATATGCCCCGGCAGCTCCCGACTTTCGATGGGCCAGCCCAGCGCCGCCATTTGCCGCGGGAAGCGGCGGTTGGTGTCCCGGAAGATATCCTCGCTGCCCCAGCAGGTAAAGACGCGGGGGCGGACGCCCGTTTCCGCCGCCGCCTTTGCCAACGAAAGCAGGTCGTTTTCCGGCAGACGGCTGCCGTCGGGGCCGAAGGCTGCAAGAAAATCGGCGGCCAGCTTATCGCCGAAGATCCGGCGAAAGGCGTCGCCCTCCTCTCCCGAGCGCCAGGCGGGGCGGAGATAATCGGCAAGATCGAGACAGCAGGGGGAAAAAGCCGCGCAGGCGGCATAGCGATCCGGGAAGGTCAGCGCCGCTTTGAGCGCGCCGAAGCCGCCCATGGAGGCGCCTAAAATCGCGGTATCCTCCGGCGCGGAGGACACCCGGAACAGGTCGGATACCAGCACAGGCAGTTCCCGGGTGAGATAGGTAAAATACTCGTTGCCGCAGGCCATGTCGGTGTAAAAGCTCCGCTGCCCGTCGGGCAGAACGAACAGACAATGATAGCTCCGGCACAGGTCCGGCAAAACGGTGTAGTGCAAAAAATCGTCGTATCGTCCCTGAAGCCCGTGGAGCAGATAGGCCACCTTGCGCGGAGGGGCCGCGCCGCAGTCGTCGGCGGCCACAAAGACCGCGCCGGTCTCCATGTCCAGCGCCTGAGAATAGAGTGTTCCTTGCAGGATCATACCATACGCCTCTTTTCCGGAGTTTTGCCTTTACTATACCATGGATGCGATGGAAAGAAAAGGCCGGCGGAGGAAAACGCCTTGTCCCGGCGAAGAATTTTTGCTAAAATAAAAAGAAAGGAGGCGAAAAAGGTGTATTACGCCTATCTTCTGCGATGTGCCGACGAGACGCTTTACGGCGGCTATACCGCCGATCTGCGCCGCCGTCTTCGCGTCCACAACAGCGGCCGCGGAGCGAAATATGTCCGAGCCCGTCTGCCGGCGGAACTTGTTTATTTTGAGGCGTTTGAGACGAAGCAGGAAGCCATGCGGCGGGAATGGGAGCTTAAACGGATGACCCGGGCGCAAAAGCTGGCGCTCATCGCCGCCCGACCGCCCGTTTTGGAGGAAAACCCATGAACCCCCAGGGGTTTCCCGTGGCAAACGGTTGAATGGTAACTGGTTCTATGCGATGCTGTTCATGTAATTGATTATCCTTAAAGGAGGTGTGAATGTGAAGACAAAAGGAAGGCGCTCCATTCTTCTGCTGTTCCTTCTTTGTAGTATCGCGGAGTATTTTGAATTTCTGCTCATCAAAACAGACCAGACATTTTTGGCGGAAAATGTACTGTGCAAATTGTTTATCCTCGTACTGATTTTTCTTGTACTCAGGCGTCGACAGGCGTCTCCACAGCGTATTGGTTTTAGAAAAGAGGGATTTTTCAAGGGAGCAATTCTGGGACTTTCCCTGGGCATAAGTTCTTTTGCAATTTCTTATGCTGTGGAATACATTGTGCTGCGCAGCATGGGACAGACGCCGTCCCTGAAATTCTTTGTCTCAAATTTTGCACTCCAAAATCAAACTATCACAGGGGTGTCTCTGGCGGCTGTAGGAATCTGTATTGCTGGAAATGTGCTAAATGTGCTGGCAGAGGAGGGTTTGTTCCGAGGGTTGTTCTTGCATTTGGGAAAAACTGCATTTCCCCAACGAAGTAACAACTTGCTCCAAGCGCTGCTTTTTGGTGTCTGGCACATCGTTATGGTGGTTGGCTGGGTGATGGATGGCAGCATGAGCGTTCCGGCAGCTATCGCTATGGCGGCGGGCTATGTGTTACTCGCGGGCGTTTTGGGGTACGAATGGGGCTTGTGCGTGCAACTTACCGGAACCTTATGGGCAGGCATATTTGAACATTTTTTTAATAACTTTCTGACAAACTCGCTGCACATGGTCACAGCATCGGGCATTGACGAATTGCAGATATTGCGCATCGTCTTGTCCAATATTCTTTCCCTGACTTTTGTATTGCTGCTGACAAAACGACGCAAGGCAAAACGTGGCGGCGCGGTAGAAATTGACGGCCAGCCGCCGGCGTCCGGCGGAAATTAGGGGTTGACAATTCGGGCCGTTGCCGTTATTGTATTAGTAGCGGCAAGTCCGCTGCACAACTGCATAAGTTGTATCGTGTTCCGCGTAAAGGCTGCCCTTTTTGGGCAGGCGCAGGAATTAGGAAATCCGGTGGAAGTCCGGAGCTTGAACCGTAGCTGTATGCACAGGAGCCCCTCGTCCGCGGCGTGAGCCGGCCACTGGGAAACCGGGAAGGTAGGACGGACGGGCGCAGGCGTCTTCGCCCCAATGTGCGAGCCAGAATGTCGACGATGCGCGAGCGCCGCAGGGAAGCTGCGGCATTTGGTAACGAGAAGATCGGTCGTGACGGAAGCCCGTCACGATTTTCTTTTGCCCGCCGCCGACGCATGAGATCGCTTTCCATACTTCTCATATTTTTCCCCAACAGCAGGCGTCGGACAAGGGCAAACCCGGGTCCGGCGCTTGTTGTTTTTCGGACGGGAAGCGGCAAAAAGGAGGAACAGATCCATATGAACATCAAATCGGTTTTGCGACGCTGCGCCGCGCTGACGCTGGCGGCGGCCCTTTGTCTGGGGGTTGCCTTGCCCGCCGCGGCGGAGACCAGCGCGGCCTTGTCTGCGGCGCGGGATCTGGCGGCGCTCTATGGCGCCGTGCCTGCCGGCGCGGGCAGCGAATGGCCGGTAATCGCGCTGGTGCGGGGCGGATTTTCCGCGCCGGATGGCTGGCTGGAGGGTTATTACGCCGCGTTAGAGGCGCAGGTGACGGAAAAGCAGGGGATCGTCAATCCCCGCCGCATCACCGATCAGGACCGGGTGATCCTTGCGGTGACGGCGATGGGAAAAGACGCCCGCAGAGTGGCGGGCTATGATCTGACGGCCCCGCTGGGGGATTTTGACCGGGCGGTCGCCACCGGACTGAACGGCGCGGTGTGGGCCCTCAAGGCACTGGACTGCGGCAATTATCCCGTCCCCGTCGCCCCCGCCGGGAAAACCCAGACCACCCGCGACGGGCTCATCGCCCACATCCTGACAAAAGAAATGCCCGGCGGCGGCTTTGCCCAGACGGGTACTTACGCCGATTCCGACATGACGGCCATGACGCTGCAGGCCCTTGCCCCCTACCGGGAGCGGGAGGATGTGAACGCCGCCGTGGAGCGGGGGATCGCCGTTCTTTCCGCCATGCAGCGGCCTGACGGCGGCTACGCCACCTGGGGCAACGACACCTGTGAATCCACCGCACAGGTGCTTGTGGCCATGGCCACGCTGGGCATCCCCCTTGCCGACAACCGTTTTGTGAAGGACAAAAACACCGTCCTCGACGGGCTTTTGCGCTATTACCGTCCCGGCGAGGGCTTCCTCCATATGGACGAGCCGGGCATGACGGTGGACGGCATGGCTACCGGGCAGGCCTTTTACGCGCTGACCGCCCTGCTGCGGCAGGAGCGGGGTCAGACGGCGCTCTATCAGATGACCGACGTGTTTGACGCAGCCGGGCAGCCGCGCTTTTCCGATCTGGCCGGGGAGCCCTGCCGCGCCGCCGTGGAGGCACTGGCCGAGGCGGGCATCGTCAACGGCGTGGGCGACGGCGCCTTTGCCCCCGGAAAGACCATGACCCGGGCGGAGTTTTGCGCCATCGTCGTCCGGGGCGCGGGCATTTCCCGGGAAAGCGGGACGCTGTTCTCCGACGTGGCGGAGGGCAAATGGTATGCTTCGTGGATCACGGCGGCAAGCAAGGCCGGGATCGTCCAGGGCGTGGGCGGCGGCCGGTTTGCCCCCGAAAGCACCATTACCCGGCAGGAGGCCGCCGTGATGGTGCGCCGCACGGCCCGGCTTTTGCGCTTTGAGGGCGCGGCGCCCGGAGAAGCGAGCCTCTCGTCCCGTCCCGACGGCGCTTCCGTGGCGGATTGGGCCCGGGAGGACGTGGTCTTTTGTCTGGAAAACGGCCTTTGGCCTATGACGGATGAGGCGCTTGCGCCCACGCAGCCCGTTTTGCGGGGCGAACTGGCGGAAATGTTGTATTGCCTGCTGGTGCGGGCGGGGAGGATGGAAGCATGAAACAACACGGAAAAGCGATCCTTGCCGCCACACTGATTCTGGCGGCGCTGGCGGCAGCTTTTTACTTCGGCGGCAACGCTCCGGGGCTCAAGGGCTGGAAAACCGGGAAAGAGGCGCAAAAGCCCGTGATGTCGGATCAGAAGCCGGCAGATCCCGCCGATTCGGGCTCGACGGCCGAGGCCGCGCCGCCCGGCGCGGAGGAGGAACCCATTCCGCTTCCCGCTCCTTCCGCCGATCCGGAACCGGCACGGTCTGATCCCGCCCCCGTGACCGAGCCAACCCCCGTGCAGCCCGTGGAGCCGATGCCGGAAGAACCGGTCCAGCCGGAGGAGCCTTCCCCCGCGCCTGCGCCGGAGCCCGCTGCGGAAAAAACGGTCTGTACCATCTCCATCTCCTGCGCCACCCTGCTGGAGCATCTGGATGTTCTGAGCGAAGACAAGGCCGAACTGGTGCCCGCCGACGGCTGGATCCTGCCCCCCACCGAAGTGGAGTTTGACGAGGGCGACAGCGTGTTCGACCTGCTCAAGCGGGTGACGCGGGAAAAGAAAATTCATTTGGAGTTTACCGAAACGCCTCTCTATGGCTCGGTGTATGTCGAAGGGATCTCCAATCTGTATGAGTTCGACTGCGGCGAGCAGTCGGGCTGGATGTACGCCGTAAACGATTGGTTTCCCAACTATGGATGCAGCAAATATCCGGTGGAAAACGGCGATGTGATCCGCTGGGTTTACACCTGCGACCTGGGGGCCGACGTGGGGGGAAGCTGGGACGGCTGAGAAGCGGCAAAAGTAGCCGCCGCGCAGGATTGCGCGGCGGCTTTTTTCAAAAAAGAGAACAAAAAAACAGGAAAAAGAAAACAATTTGAAAAATTTTTACAAAACACCTTTTCTTTTCGGAATAATCATGCTATATTCTGTAAATAAAACCGAGCATATCCGAACAGGAAGGAGGCGACCCTGTGGGGAAATTTGCGATACAGCGCGTAAGAGGAGGATATCAATTCGGCCTGCGGGCCGGAAACGGACAAAATGTGGCCACAAGCCGGGTGTTTTTGACGATGAACGATTGTCTGCGGGCCATTGAGTGGGTGCGGAAACACGCCGACGCCCCGGTGAGCGACCGTTCGGCGGGGGACGCGCCGGAACGTTTCTGCGCCGAACGGTATCAGATTTATCGCTGTGCGGACGGAAGGATGGGCTTTTGCCTGCTGGACGGGCGGGGAGATGCGGTGCTGCGCTCCGAGGGCTACACGGCCAAACGCTCCTGCCGAATCGGCATCGCCAGCATCGGCAGCAACGCCCCCGACGCTTTGGTGGCGGGCTGTCCGTAACCGGACGGAAAACAAAAACCCCGGCCCTGCGGCAAAGCCGCAGGGCCGCCCCTGTCTTTCAACAAAAAAGGAGAGGAAATGCAATCGGCCTGACAATGGGGCAAACAGGCTGGAGAAGCGCGGCAAATCGGATAGAAACACAACGCCCGGACGCGCACCGACGAGGCAAAAATCAAGCCCCGCGCCATGCGCACGGGGCGTTTTGCCGGAAGCGGCGGTTGTCAGCAGTTGAAATGCCGCAGCAGGGCATGCCGCTCGTTCCAGATCTGGGGGTCGATCTCGATGAGGGTATAGCACCCGTGCCGCAGGTAAAAACGGGAGGCCGTTTCCATGGGCAGACCCAAAAGATGCGTCACGGCAAAGCACAGCGGTCCATTGTGGGAAAAGACCGCGCAGTCTTCGCCCTTTTTTACGATATCGTCCAGCACGGCGGCCACCCGGGGAGCCAGACCGGTGTCGTAGGGCTCTCC
>JAFZPW010000177.1 GCA_017552495.1 Clostridia bacterium
ACGGGAACGGTGGGCGGAAACGTTTCCGGAACCTCGGATTTGGCGCCATTGAAGGATCAGGCCGCCATGGTGAAAGAGTGGTTTCCCGGGGCAAAGACCGTGGGTCTGCTGTTCTGTTCCTCGGAGAGCAACAGTCGGTTTCAGGTGGATGTGATGCAGGGCGAACTGGAGCAGCTTGGCTATGCCTGCCGTCTGTTTGCCTTCACGGACTCCAACGACGTAGCTTCGGTGACGCAGGCGGCCTGCGACAGTTCCGACGTGATTTATATTCCCACCGACAATACCGCCGCCAACCACGCCGAAACCATCGCCAACGTGGTGCTGCCCGCCCGGGTTCCCGTCATCGCCGGAGAGGCGGGATTGTGCCGCGGCTGCGGCGTGGCGACGCTGTCTATCAGTTACTATGATCTGGGCTTTGCCACCGGACAGATGGCGGCGCAGATTCTTACCGGCGAGAAGAACGTCTCCGAGATGCCGGTGCAGTACGCCCCGCAGGTTACAAAACTGTTCAGCCCCGTCAATTGCGAGGCGCTTGACCTGACGCCGCCCGCGGGTTATGAACCCATGGATTGATCCCCGTTTTCAAAATCGGGAATCAAATGAACAGGAGGCGGTCGCATGAATTTTTTTGGCTCGCTGCTCAACGCGCTGCCCGGCGCCGTGGCCCAGGGGATGCTCTGGGGTGTGATGGCCGTGGGTGTGTTTCTTACCTTCCGTATCCTTGATGTAGCGGATCTGACGGTAGACGGCTCGCTGGCCTGCGGCGGGGCGGTGTGTGTCATGATGATCCGCAGCGGGGCGGACCCTTGGCTGGCGCTGGCCTGCGCTGCGGGCGCTGGGATGCTGGCGGGACTGTGCACCGGACTGCTGCACACCCGCTGCGGGATCCCGGCGATCCTGGCGGGCATTCTGACGCAGCTTGCGCTTTATTCGGTAAATCTTCGTATTTTGGACGGCAAGGCCAATCAACCGTTGAGCGTGGACAAATATCCGCTGCTGGTTTCGCAGCGGTATGTGAGGGAACTGTCGGCGCACAATCCCATTCTTCCCGCTGTGGCGATTCTGGCGCTGCTGGTCGGAGGACTTTACTGGTATTTCGGCACCGAGCGGGGCTGCGCCGTGCGCGCCGTCGGCGCCAATGCGGGCATGGCCCGCGCACAGGGCATTGACACCCGGCGGGCAACGGTGACCGGACTGATGCTTTCCAACGGGCTGGTGGCGGGCGCGGGGGCGCTTTTGGCCCAGTATCAGGGCGCGGCCGACGTGAACATGGGACGGGGCGCCATCGTGATCGGCCTGGCTGCCGTGATTATCGGCGAGGTGCTGTTTTCCAGGGTCTTCCGCAATTTTGCTTTGAAAATGGCATCGGTGGTCATCGGGGCGATCCTGTATTATATCGTTTTGCAGATCGTTTTACAGATGGGGCTCAACACCAATGATCTCAAACTGCTGACGGCGGCTGTGGTGGCGGTATTTCTGTCGGTTCCCGTGTGGAAAGACAGACTGCTTCAAAATAAACCGGGAGGAGGGAAGCGCCATGCTTGAACTTCGGGAAATATCAAAGACCTTTCATCCGGGAACGGTAAACGCCAGGAGAGCGCTGGACCGGCTGTCGCTGACGCTGGCGGACGGAGATTTTGTCACCGTCATCGGTGGAAACGGCGCGGGAAAATCCACGCTGCTTAACGCGGTGGCTGGCACGTTCCCTATCGACGGCGGGCAGATCCTTCTGGGCGGGCAGGATGTGACACGACTGCCCGAGCACAGGAGGGCCGCCTTTCTGGGGCGGGTCTTTCAGGATCCCATGATGGGGACGGCGCCCACCATGCAGATCGACGAGAACCTGGCGCTTGCCGCACGCCGCGGACAGCGCCGTGGGCTGAAGTGGGGCGTCACCCGGGTCGAGCGGGAACGGTATCGCGTGCTGCTGGCGGAATTGGGCCTTGGATTGGAGGCACGGATGCGGGCAAAGACAGGCCTGCTCTCCGGCGGACAGCGGCAGGCGCTGACCTTGCTGATGGCTACTCTCCGGCAGCCGAAGCTGCTGCTTCTGGACGAGCATACGGCGGCGCTGGATCCCAAAACAGCGGAAAAAGTGCTGGAGATCACACGGGAACTGGTGGAAAAACATCGGTTGACTACCCTGATGATTACCCACAACATGAAGGACGCCATCGCTTGCGGCAACCGCCTGGTTATGATGGACGGAGGACGGATCGTTCTGGATCTTTCCGGGGAAGAAAAGCGGCGGCTTACCGTGTCCGACCTGCTGGAGCGATTTTCCGCCGCCGGCGGGAAAGAAGTTGGCGACAAACTGCTTTTATCGTAAAATTGAAGGTCGCGGCAATGAAAGAGAAGCGTTTTTGCCTCCCGCTGGAGCGAAAACGCTTCTTTCTTGTGTTTTTTTTTGGAATGTGGTATGCTGAAAACATCTTAGTTTATCGGAGGATATGTCTTTGGAATTGTTTCGGGAGGCCTATACGGAGGAGGCGCTGCGCGCCGTCCCCACGCTGACGCTGGCCCATGTGGGCGACGGGGTGTATGAGCTTTTGGCCCGCTCGCAGGTGGTGCGGGAGGGCGTTTGCCGGGTGGAGGACGCCCACCGCCGCACGGTGGAGCTGGTGCGCGCCCAAGCGCAGGCAAAGGCGATGGAGGCTCTTTTACCCATGCTGGACGAATGGGAAAACGCCGTGTTTCATCGAGGACGCAACGCCCATCCCCGCACCCTTCCCCGGCACTGTACGCCGCGGGAGTATGCCCTTGCCACCGGGCTGGAGGCGCTGTTCGGCGCCCTCTATCTCGCCGGAAAGCAGGACCGTCTGGCAAGCATCTGGGCCGCCGTGCTGGAGGCGCTGAAATGAAAGGGCGGCTGGACCGGGTGATCGCTGCCTGCTGTCTGCTTTCCCGCTTGGAGGCGCAGACCGCCTTAAAGGCGGGGCGGGTGACGGTAGACGGCGCTTTGCTGCGGGATGGGAGCGTCAAAACCGACACCGAGGCGCAGACCGTCTTGCTGGACGGCAAGCGGGTGACAGGCGACGGCTTTGTTTATCTGATGCTGTATAAGCCCGTGGGCGTCCTTTCGGCAACCGAGGATAAAAAAGGCGAAACGACGGCGCTGGATCTGCTGCCGGAATGCTACCGTCGGAGAGGCCCCGGCGTGGTGGGACGGCTGGACAAGGACGCTGAGGGCCTTTTGCTGCTTACCGACAACGGCGATCTGAACCACCGCCTGACTTCGCCGCGTCACCATGCCGACAAAACGTATCTGGTGACGCTGGACCGTTCCGCGGATGAGCGCGATGAGGCGGCCTTTGCCGCCCCCATGGATCTGGGAGATTTTGTTACGCAGCCCGGCAGCCTGAAGCGGCTGGCGGAAGGGCGGCAGTGCCTCGTGACCATCCACGAGGGAAAATATCACCAGATCAAGCGGATGTTTGCCGCCAGAGGCAAGACTGTGACGGCGCTCAAGCGCCTGTCCATCGGTCCGCTGCGGCTGGACGAGAGTCTGGCGCCGGGCGCGTGGCGCCCCCTGACCGATGCGGAAAAAGCGGAAATTTTGCAAAGGTAACGATATTACCATAAAAAACACGAAAAATTCCGAAAAAAATTGTTGAAAAAAGCAAAAGGATGCGTTAAAATAAACATAATTGAGGAATCGTTTTTAGGAAATATCAATAAAGGGTGGGAAATATGGCAGCGAGATTGTTTCAAAGTATCCTGCTGGAGATCAAGAACAAGATCCCGTTTATTCTCGGTATCGTGGACAATACGGGGAATATTGTTTCCTGCACCGAACTTCGGTTCATCGGCGAGAACGTAGAGGCCGCGGAGGCTTTCTTCCGTTCGGGCGCCGATGAAGGGGAGTACGGCAACTACACCTTCCGCAAGCTGGAGGGATACGAGAACGGGGCGGAGTATGCTGTCTTTGCCGGCGAGAGCGGGCAGAGCGCGGCGATCGCCTGCAGCATCACCGCCATTGCCATCAGCAACAGCAAATCCCTCTATGACGAGAAGCACGATAAGGCTACCTTTATTAAAAAAATCATTTTGGACAATATCCTTCCCGGCGACATTTATATCAAATCCCGGGAGATGCAGTTCCAGAACGATGCCCGCCGCATCGTCTATCTGGTGCATACCGACCAGAAGCAGGACATCGCCGTTTTGGAGCTTTTGCAGAAGCTGTTTCCCGACCGGCAGCGGGATTATGCCCTTACCATCAACGAAAACGAAGTGGTGCTGGTCAAGGAGATGAAGACGGCCGACGCCAAGGAGCCCGCCAAATACGGCAAGCAGATCGACGCGGGCGTTGCCGAACTGGGAATCCCTCATGTGGTGGGCATCGGCTCGCTGGCTACGCAGCTCAAAGATGTGGCTCGCTCTTTTAAGGAGGCGCAGGTCGCCGTGGAGGTGGGGCGCGTCTTTGACGAGAACATCACCATGATGAGCTATGAAAATCTGGGGATCGGCCGCCTGATCTATCAGCTTCCCACTACGCTGTGCGAGATGTTTTTGTCCGAGGTCTTCAAAAAAGGCTCGGTGGAGGCGCTGGACGAGGAAACCCTGTTCACCATCCAGAAATTCTTTGAAAACAACCTGAACGTTTCCGAAACCTCCCGAAAGTTGTTTGTTCATCGGAATACGCTGGTCTATCGCCTGGAAAAGATCAAAAAGATCACCGGGCTCGATCTGCGGGAGTTTGACAACGCCATCGTCCTTAAGGTGGCTCTGATGGTCAAACAATATCTGAAATCCAGAGAAACCGCGAATTGAACCGCCGTCTGCGGCGTTGCTTTGGCACAGGGAGAGCCCTGTGCCAAAAGTTGTCTCATGCCGCAGCGGACGTATTGTTACCGAACTGTAAACAAAGGCAAGGATCTCACAAAAGGAGAACGACATGATAAAGCTGCAGGACGTGTTCAAGACCTATGAAAACGGAACGCGGGCGCTGAAAGGCGTCAACATGACCATAGAGGACGGGGAGTTCGTCTTTATCGTCGGCCCCTCCGGAAGCGGCAAATCCACCATTATCAAAATGCTCACCGCCGAGGTTCGCCCCTCGGCGGGGCAGGTGACGGTCAATAACTTTGACGTGGGCACCATCAAGCAGCGACAGATTCCCTATTTGCGCCGCACGGTGGGCGTGGTTTTTCAGGATTTCCGCCTGATCGAGAACAAAACGGTGTATGAAAACGTGGCCTTTGTCATGCGGGCGGTGGGCGCGCCGCAGAAAACCATCAAAAAGCGCGTGACCTATGTGCTCAATCTGGTGGGCGTGCTGCACAAGGCGCGGCGTCTGCCCTCGGAGCTTTCCGGCGGCGAGCAGCAGCGTGTGGCCATCGCCCGGGCGCTGGTAAACAATCCCGAGGCCATCATCGCCGACGAGCCCACCGGCAATCTGG
>JAFZPW010000178.1 GCA_017552495.1 Clostridia bacterium
CGCCGGGACACACCGCTTTTATGGCCGCCCTGGTCTGGGCAAGGGGCAGGATCGCCCCTGTCTCGTTGCACACCGCCATCAGACTCACCAAAACCGTATCGGGCCGCAGGGCCTCCGCCACGCGCAGGGGCGAAATGCTTCCGTCCCGCTCCGGCGGGACGAGCGTGACCTCATATCCCTGCTGCTTCAGGACTTTGAGGGTGTTGCGGGTGGCGTCGTGCTCGATCTGGGTGGAAACGATGTGTTTCCCCAGATGGCGGTTTTTCGCCGCCGCACCGAAAAGCGCCGTATTGATGCTCTCGCTTCCGCCGGAGGTAAAGGTCACCTGCGCCGACTTGCAGCCCAGCGCCTGCGCCAGCGCGCTTCGGCTCTCGTCCAGCAGCTTTCTCGCCCGAAGGCCCGCCCCGTGAAGGGAGCCAGGATTGCCGAACGCGTCCATGGCGCGCTCCGCCGCCGCCCGCGCACAGGGCAGGACGGCGGTGGTGGCGGCGTTGTCCAAATAATATTCCATCACTTCTTAAAGCCGTCCTTCAGCGCGACGGCGCGGTTGAACACCAGATGCCCCGGCTCGCTGTCCCGGTTATCCACAGCGAAATAGCCCTGCCGCATAAACTGGAAGCTGTCGGGCGCCTTGGCGCGCTCCAGGCTCTGTTCCACCTTGCACCCCCGCAAAATCTCCAGCGAATGGGGGTTGAGACAGGCCAAAAAGCCATCCGCAAATCCGTCGGGATCAGCCTCGGTGAACAGGTCGTCATACATCCGCACCTCCGCGTCCACGGCGGTGGCGGCGTCTACCCAATGGAGCGTGGCGCCTTTGATCTTCCGCCCGTCGGCAGGGTCGCCGCCCCGGGAATCGGGATCATATGTGGCGTAAATCTCAAGGATATTGCCGTTTTCATCCTTTTTGCAGCCGGTGCAGGCGATCACATAGGCGCCCTTCAGGCGGCACTCGGGCCCACCGGGGAACAGGCGCTTGTATTTGGGCACGGGCTCCTCCAAAAAATCCTCGGCCTCCACATACAGTTCCCGGGAGAAGGCGACGGTATGGGTGCCCTCCTCGGGTTTTGTGGGATTGTTCTCGATCTCAAAAGACTCGCTTTTCCCCTCGGGATAGTTGGTGATTACCAACTTGACAGGGCGCAGCACCGCCATCACCCGGCGGGCGTTCTCGTTGAGATCCTCCCGCAGACAATGCTCCAAAAAGGCGTATTCCACCGTGCTGGAGACCTTCGCCACGCCGATCCGGTCGCAGAAATTGCGGATGGAGCGGGGGGTATAACCCCGGCGGCGCAAACCGCACAGAGTAGGCATACGGGGATCGTCCCAGCCGGAGACCTTGCCCTCCTCCACAAGTTGACGCAGCTTGCGTTTGGACATGACGGTGTGATCGATGCCCAGCCGGGCAAACTCAATCTGCCGGGGCTTGGAGGGAACCGACACATTGTTCACCACCCAGTCGTACAGCGGGCGGTGATCCTCATATTCCAGTGAGCAGAGGGAATGGGTAATGCCCTCCAGCGCGTCCTGAATGGGGTGGGCAAAATCGTACATGGGGAAGATGCACCACTTGCTGCCCTGCCGGTGATGCTCGATATAGCGGATACGGTAAATCACCGGATCCCGCATATTGAAATTGCCGGAGGTCAGGTCGATCCTGGCCCGCAGCGTGTATTTTCCCTCGGGAAACTCGCCGTTTTTCATCCGCTCAAACAGATCCAGATTCTCCTCGATGGGCCGGTCGCGCCAGGGAGAGCGGGCGGGGGTGTTCACGTCGCCGCGATACTCCCGAAATTCCTCGGGAGTCAGCTCGCAGACGTAAGCCAGCCCTTTTTTGATGAGCTCCACGGCATATTCATAGTCTTTCTGGAAATAATCCGAGCCGTAATACAGCCTGTCCTCCCAGTCGAAGCCCAGCCAATGGATGTCCTCCTGAATCGCGTCCACAAACTCGGCGTCCTCCTTGGCGGGGTTGGTGTCGTCAAAGCGCAGGTTGCAGATGCCGCCGAACTTCTCCGCCGTGCCAAAATCGATGCAAAGCGCCTTGCAGTGGCCGATGTGCAGATAGCCGTTTGGCTCGGGAGGAAACCGGGTATGGACCTTTTTGCCCGCGAAGCGTCCGCCGGGGGCGATGTCCTCTTCAATAAAATCGTGGATAAAATTTCCGGCCATGCCGGGATTGATTTTTTCTTCCATAAAAAATCACCTTTCCGTTTTCTGGATGCGGTTTACAGGGCGGCCAGGCAGTCCGTGATGCGGGCGCGGCAGCGCTCCTGTCCCAAAAGCGCCATAATGGCGTGAAGATCGGGGGTATTTTTCCGCCCGGTGACGGCCCAGCGCACCACGGCGCTCACGTCGCCCACATGGCCGCGGAACCGCTCGGGCGCGGCCTTATAGGCCTTTACGTCGGGAGAATAGCCCAACGCCGGGCAGATGTCCTTGAGTTTGCCGAACCAGGCGTCCTTGTCGTCGGCGCAGTCCATCAGCGGGAGATAGGCCTCCAAAATCCGCTTTTGCTCTGCGGGCTCCAGATCGGGAACCTCCTCCCGGACAAAAAGCGGATCGAAGAAATAGGCGGCATAGCCCTTCACGTCCTGCCAGCAGACGATGTCCTTCCGGGGCTTTTTGCCGCCCCGGTCAATGGAAAACAGCCCCTTGGCGTAGGCGGGATCGGCCGTCAAAAGGCCGTAAAACGCCGGGTCGAAACGCTGTGCCCAGGCGGATGCCTGGTCGTATACCTCCTCCGCGCTCATGCGGGCGACGGCCTCGGCCGAAACGCTTTTCAACTTTTGCAGGTCGAAGAGCGCGCCCGAGGCGCTCATTTTATTCAGCTTGAACGGGAATTCCGTATAGTGTGCCTCTTTGTTCTGTCTGCGCCAATCCTCGAAGTTGGAATTGCCGATGGTCAGCAGATATTCCATCACCGCCTCGGCGGGATAGCCCTCTTCGATAAAGTAGCTGACGGCGGCCTCGGGATCCTTTCGCTTGGAGAGTTTGCGGCGCGAGCCGTCCTCCTCCTTCATGATGGGGGCAATGTGGGCGTATTTGGGGGCCTTGAGCCCGCACAGCCAGAAGATCTGGAGATGGATGGGCACCGAGGCGATCCATTCGTCGGCCCGCACCACCTGGGTCACCCGCATCAGGGTGTCGTCCACCACGTGGGCAAAATGATAGGTGGGGATGCCGTCGCTCTTGAGCAGCACCACGTCCACGAAGTTTTCCTCCATCTCGATGTCGCCGCGGATGGCGTCCTTGAACTTGACTCTGCCGCCCGGTTTGCCGGGGGAGCGGAGGCGCATCACATAGGGCTTGCCCGCCTGAAGGGCGGCCTCCACTTCTTCCATGGGCCGGTCGCACCACAGGGCGTATTCTCCCCAGTAACCCGGGGTAACGCCGGCCGCCTCCTGCTTCTGCCGGATGGCGTCCAGCTCCTCCGCCGTGCAGAAGCAGGGATAGGCAAGTCCCTTTTCCACCAGTTCCTTGCAGAACACATGGTAGTATTCCGCCCGCAGGCTTTGGGTATAGGGGCCGTAATCGCCCTGCTCCTCCCCGTCGCCCAAAGCGCCCTCGTCAAACACGATGCCGAAATCCCGCAGGCCCCGGACGATCAGCGAAACGCCGCCCGCCACCTCGCGTTTTTTATCGGTGTCCTCGATACGAAGAATGGCCACGCCGCCGGTGGTGTGGGCCACCCGCTCGCTGACCATGGCGGAAAACACGCCGCCGATATGCAAAAACCCGGTGGGACTGGGGGCAAAACGGGTCACCTGCGCGCCCTCCTTCAGCGTGCGGGGCGGAAAGCGCCCCTCTATGAGTTGCTGCGGGGTCTGCGTCACATGGGGAAACAGCAATTGCGCCAGTCGGGTATAATCAGTCATAGGTCGTTCACTCCTGAATGATAAATTTCCGTATTTTATCATTTTATTATATCCTTTTCCCGCTTCAGATGCAAGAGCCGCGGCAAAAAAAGAGCGCGTTTCCTCCCGGAAAACGCGCCCGCCGCCCCGTTTAGCTCTCGATTTTTTTGTCCTGCCTGACGGCGGAAAAGCGATTTTCATGCTCCATCGACGCAGTTTGACGGCTTCCTCCCGCCAAAAAGCCCGTGACATTCGCTGCCTGCTTCTTCAGATTAACCACCTCTTTTGGTTATGTTTCCCCGTTTTGCGGAAATCTTACCGGAAATCCCGAAAAAATGTTTGCTGTTCGGCAAAAGAAAGTCTTGCAATCTGGCCCGATTCTGCTTATAATGAAAACAAGTTCTAACAGGAGGTGCTTTTCTATGGCATACAAAATTTCTGACGCCTGCATCGGCTGCGGTACCTGCGCCGGCGCTTGCCCCATGGACGCCATCAAGGACGCCGGCGGCAAGTTTGAGATCGACGAGAACGCATGCGTGAGCTGCGGCACCTGCGCGGGCGCTTGCCCCGTTGGCGCGATCTCCGAATAATCTCTGCATTCAAAAAACATCCCCTGCAAAAGCGGGGGATGTTTTTTGATTTTCCAAAAATTAGTCTTTTTTTATACCTTAAAATATGATATACTGTTTTCATTTGAAAGAGAAAGGAAGCCTGTTTTATGGATATTTCCCGTTTTACCGATTACCGAAACAAGGTCGTCGGCGCCTGTTCCACCGTGATCGTAGGGAAAGACGAAGCAATCCAGAATGTGCTCGCCTGCTTTATCTGTTCGGGTCACGTACTGCTGGAGGACGTGCCGGGCACCGGCAAAACCATGCTGCTGCGAGCCTTTGCCAAGGCCGTGGGCGGCGGCTTCAAGCGCATCCAGTTCACTCCCGACCTGCTGCCCTCCGACCTGACGGGCATCAACTTTTATGACCAGAAGTCAGGCGAGTTCCGCTTCCGTCCCGGCCCGCTGTTTTCCAACATCATTCTGGCCGATGAGATCAACCGCGCCACCCCCCGCACCCAGTCCAGTCTGCTGGAGGCCATGGAGGAGCGCCAGATCACCGTGGACGGCGTCACCACCCGTCTGGAGGAGCCCTTTATGGTCATGGCCACCCAGAACCCGGTGGAGTCCTATGGCACCTTCCCCCTGCCCGAAGCGCAGACCGACCGCTTTTTCATGCGGTTACGGCTGGGTTATATGACCCGGGAGCAGGAGCTTTCCGTGATCGGTCGGCGCTCGGCCATTGATCTGATCGCCGAACTGCCCCAGGTCGTCACCGCCGACGAGACTGCCTGGGTCAAGGCCAACTATTCCGCCATGACCGTTCCCGACCCCTCTGCCGGCTATCTGATGGACATCATCTCCGCCACCCGCGGCGAGAGCCGCTTCCTCACCGGCGTTTCCACCCGCGGCGCCATCGCTTTGTATAAGGCCGCACAGGTCACCGCCGCCTTTCGTGGGCGGGATTATGTGATCCCCGAAGACATAAAAGATATGGCCCTGCCCGTTTTGGCCCACCGCATCACCTCCGGCACCGCCCGCAGCGAAGATGTGGAAGCCCGTCTTTCCGATCTGCTGGATAAAATTCCCGTCCCGACGGAAGTGATTTGAATGCTGCTGTTTTTTGTGATGCTGATCATCGTGGCCGCGGCGCTGGAACGCTGGTCGCTGTTCCACGGAATGGACGGCGTGACCCACCGCCACTTCCCTGACCGGCCGCTGGTGGATCCGGAGGAGCCCTTTCATCTGGTGACCCAGGTGAAAAACGCCTCCCGCCGGTTCGTTCCCTTTGTGCGTCTGCGGGAAAACGTGCCTCTTGAACTGATCTTTTCCGACGATATTTTTGCCGGTCTGGCCGCCGACGGACGGAGCAACGCGTTTTCCTCCACGCTTTATCTGATGCCGCGCCAGCTCTGGCAGCGGGAACTGGAGGTCAAACTGCCTCGGCGGGGCCGCTATTTCTTCCGCGGCTGCTCCATGCAGGGCGGCGACTTTCTCGGCCTCAGCGAAACGGTAATCTATCAGCCCGCACAGGAGGAAATCATCGTAGCTCCCGCCCCCGCCGGCGATCCGAATCTTCCGCAGCTTTTGGGCGGATTTTTGGGCGACCGCTCGGTGAACCGCTTTATCATGGAAGATCCCGTTCTGACCCTTGGCTTTCGGGACTATACCGGCCGCGAGCCCATGAAATCCATCTCCTGGCCCCAAAGCGCCCGGGCCGGGCGGCTGATGGTGAAGAATTACGACCACACGCTGGAGCTGACGGCCACCGTTCTGCTCAGCGCCCAAACGGAGAAAACCGATCCGCTCCGCCTGCAAAAACTGGAGCAGTGCTTCTCTCTCGCCCGTTCGGTGTGCGAAACGCTGGAGAAAAAGCACATTCCCTATCGCTTTCTTTCCAACATCGTTACGGCGGGCGCCGTGTCCCACTGGAGCAACGTGGGCGAAGGGCTGGGCTCCGCCCATCTTTCCTCTATTTTAGAAGGGTTGGGCCGGGCCACCTACGACTATGTGCGTCCCTTTTCCTTCACGCTGGCCCGCGCCGCCCGCACCGCTCAGCAGGGCCGCACCCACATCCTCATCCTTCCCAACCGCTCCCCCGCCCTTGAGCGGGAGATCCGCCTGCTGGAGCAGCGCACGGGAACGCAGGCGCTGGTGCTGACGCCGGCGCTGCCCGAAGAAAAGGAGGCAGACTCGTGAACTTTGCCTTTTTTCTGAAACTCTTTTCCGACATCTGCTATTATCTGGCCTTTGCCTGCTTTTTCGGCAGCATCTTCGGGCAAGAGCGCTTTCTTATGCCCGCCGCGGCGCTGCTGGCGCTGTGCGCCCTGCTGAGCCGGTGGATCGACGGAAAAAAGCCCAACAGCCTGCTGCGGTTTCTTCCGCTGCTCCTGTTGGGAGCGCTGGCGGTCGATCCGCCGGATCTCGCGGGATGCATCGTTCTCATCCTTCCCGTGGGTTTTATCCTGTATACGCTGTGGCGGCGGCAATTTACCCCCAGTTATTATGAGGAGATCGACAACTTCTCGCTGATGCTCAAAATCGTGGGCGTGGCGCTGGCCATCGCCCTCTTGCTGATGGAAAAGGCGCGGATCGAGCATTTTTCCCTGCCTTATCTCATCGCCTTTCTGCTGGGCAATGTGCTTATGCTGCGGCTGCTGCGGCACGATGAGGAGACGCTGGCCCGTCCCCAGTTCCGCATCATGAATCTTCTGGCTGTTTGCGGCGCGGTGCTGGCGGCGCTTATCCTGTTCAGCCGCGCCTTTCGCAGTGCCGTATTGAGAATTCTCCGCCTTCTGCTGGGCGGCGTGGCTTCTCTGATTTATTATCTGTTTAAGCCGCTGATACCGCTGATCAATCGTGTATTTGAATGGCTGAAGGCGGTTATCGCCGACAAAGCGCAGCCGCTGCCGCCCGTTTATCAGGACTATCAGACGACCAACCCGCCCTTTGAGCCCCATTTCCCCGTTCCCAACACGCCGCTGAAAGATCTTTCCGTGGTATGGGCGGTTCTTGTGATCCTGTTCTTTCTGGCGCTTTTGGTGGGCGCGGTGCTGCTGTTCCGCAAGCTGCTGGCCGAGCGTTCCGCTCCCCGCCGCGAACCGGGATCGGTGCGCCGTCTTTGGATTTCCGACTCCGAAAAACACAAAGAACGCCTTTCGCGCTTTGGCCGCACCCCCGCGCAGCGGGTGCGCTATTGGTATCGGCAGCATCTGATCCTCACGCAGAAAAGCGGTGGACTGCTCAAGCCCACGCTGAACACCCGCCAGCAGCAGCAGACCGCCGACGTTACCCTGCGGCACTCCCTTGAAGAACACGCCCGCCTGCGGGAGCTTTATCTTCCCGCCCGTTACGCCGACCGGGCCACCGAGCAGGACGCAAAGGAGGCGCAGGCTCTCTATCATGCCGAAAAGAAGGCCCATGAACCGGCTAAGCATAAAGAGGACGCGACAGCGCGCATCAAGGTCTCGCCGGAAGCGCTCCGCGAAATGCTTCCCGAAAAGGCGGAGGATCAGGCGCATAAAAGTTTTCTCCGTATGGCGCGCCCGCAAAACTGGATGCGCCCGCAAAAGAAATAAGAATCCGTCGTTTGTGCCTGTGGATTTCCACAGGCATTTTTTAATTTTTCTTGCTTTTTTTTGAAAAAATCGGTATAGTAAATTACGGTCGATTTTCCCGCAAGGAGGATACTTTATGAAAAAGGCCATCGGAATTTTGGGCGGCATGGGCCCGCTGGCCACCGCCGACCTGTATCGCAAGATCGTTCTGCTCACCCGCGCAGACTGCGACAGGGAGCATATCCGCGTGTATATCGACAGCGACGCGCAGATCCCCGACCGGACGGCGGCCATTCTAAACGGCGGCGCCGATCCCCTGCCTGAAATGTGCAGCGCCCTGCGCCATCTGGAGATGTGCGGCGCGGACTGCATCATCATGCCCTGCAACACCGCCCATTATTTCCTGCCCCGTCTGCAAAAAGAGACCGCCGTCCCCTTTATCAGCA
>JAFZPW010000179.1 GCA_017552495.1 Clostridia bacterium
CCTGGGGATCCAGATCGCAGAGCAGGACGTTTTTGCCCTCGGCGGCCACGCAGCAGGCCAAATTGACGGCGGTGGTGGTCTTTCCCACACCGCCCTTTTGGTTGGCCACGGCCACAATCTTTGCCATGGGATCTCCCCTTTCGTTCTTTCCTTTCTTTATTATACCGTTTTGGCGGCAGAAATGCAAGAAAAAAGCGCTCAATGAGCGCTTTTTCTTTTGCCGTGTGCTTTTCTGCCGAACTTGTTTCACATGAAACAAGTTTAACGGCTCTCTTCCCTGTTTCACGTGAAACATCACCCTGCCGCTTCGCCGCGCCGGGCAGCGTTCTCCACCCGCACCGTCAGCACAAGGGCCGTCCCCTCCTGTTTGCGGGAATATTCGGCGGTCACGCCGCCTTCGCGCAGCAGCCGCACCGCCCGCTCCACCGTGTTGCACAGCAGGCGCACGTCTTTTATCATGCCCTGCCGCCGTCCCCGCGGCTTTTCTTGCAGCATCTTTTCCACCAACGCCTCGGCCTGCGCCACCGTCAGTTGCTTTTTCCCCATTTGCGTCGCTGCGGCAAGCTGACGCTGCTCGTCCTCCAGCCGCAAAAGCGCCCGGGCGTGGCGCTCGCTGAGGCTGTAAAGCCGCACGGTTTCGGTAACGCGAGCGCTCAGCCGCAAAAGACGCAGCTTGTTCGCCACGGCGCTCTGGGTTTTGCCCACCCGCTCGGCGGCTTCCTGCTGCGTCATGTGATACTCCTGACACAACCGTTGCAGCGACGCCGCCTCTTCAAAACAATCCAGATCCTTTCGCTGCAAATTTTCCAACAGCGCCATCAGAGCACTCTCCCGGTCTGTGACTTTGACGACATAACAGGGCACGGCGTTCAGCCCCGCGATGGACGCGGCCCGCAGCCGCCGTTCGCCCGCGATGAGCTCATAGCCGTCGGCGGTCTCCCGCACGGTAAGCGGCGTGATAATGCCATAGCGACGGATGCTTTCAGCCAGCTCCTGCAAGGCCTGCGGGTCAAATCGCTTGCGAGGCTGATTGGGATTTTTCCGGATCTGCCGGATGGAGATACGGCGAAAATCCTTTGAGCCCGGCTTGGCCCCTTTGGTTGGGATCCACGACATAAGCGCACTTCCTTTCCTTTTTCCCTATCTTATCATCGGGAAAGGAAAAAATCTGCCGAACGCCGCCGCTTGCGGTTGGGAAATGTGATTTTTTCTTTGATTCTCCGATTTTTGCCCGGTTTTATAAATCTATATGTTTTATTTTTATATCGTTTTGATTCAATTCGCCTTTCCAGCCAACGGAGCGGCGCACAATGACCAAACCATCAGCGGTCGCCCTTTTGTGGGACGGCAGTTTTGCAAAATCCGTTTGCCCGGCAGCGCGGCCGTCCTGCGCAAAGGCCGCTGCGCTCCCTGCCGCACGCTTCGCAACAGATCGCTTGCCGCCTTGCGAACAAGAAAAAGCGCCGCCCGCGGGCGGCGCTTTTGGAAAAGGCGTGGATCACTTCTTCAGCAGGTCGCGGATCTCGGTGAGCAGCTCAATCTGGGGATCGGGCTTCTCGGGCTCGGCGGGAGCCTCCTCGCTCTTTTTCTTCATTTTGTTCAGGGCCTTGACCACGGCAAAGACCACCAGCGCCACCAGAATCAAGTCGATGATGGCGCCCACAAAGGTGCCGAAGCCGATGGTGATGGCCTCCTTGACCACCTCGCCGGCGGCGTCTACCTCGGCGGGACGAACCACCACATTCAGCGCCGTCATATCTCTCGCGCCGAAGATCCAACTCAGGAACGGCATAAACACGTCGTTCACCAGGCTGGCGGTGATCTTTCCGAAGGCGGTGGCAAGAATCACGCCGATGGCCATATCCATCACGTTGCCGCGGGAAATAAATTCCTTGAATTCTGCAAACAGCTTTTTCATGGTTGTTTCCTCCGTTCTGATTCGGTTAGTTTTATTATAGCGCTTTTTTTACAAAAAGCAACCGTTTCACCATTCCCAAACGGAAAAACTTATGGTAAGATAAAATAGAGTATTTTGCGAACAGGAGGGGGTTCTCATGCCGTCTACCATCGCGGCGTGCAGCAGCGGCCCGATGCCCTGCGCCATCGCCATTTTGCGGCTTTCGGGGCCGGAAGCGCTTTCCATTGCCGACCGGATCTTTTTCCCCGCAAAGGGCGCGCCTCTCAGCGGCGGAACGCCCCGCGTCATGCGCTATGGCCGGCTGACGGCCAAAGACGGCGCTCTGCTGGATCTTTGTCTGGCAACGTATTTTCCCGCGGAAAGCGCCTATACCGGCGAGGATCTGGTGGAGTTTTATCCCCACGGATCGCAGGCGGTGGCGGCGGCGCTGCTGGAGCACTGTTATGCGCTGGGGGCCGTGCCCGCGCCGCCGGGAGAATACACCCGCCGGGCTTTTTTGGCGGGCCGGCTGGATCTCACAGAGGCCGAGGCGGTGGCCGATCTGATCCACGCCCAAAGCGAGCTGGGTGCAAAAGCCGCCGCGGCGCAGCTTTCAGGCAGCGTGGGCGGCAGGATCCGGGCCGTGCGGGAGGATGTTTTGGCGCTGTTGGCGCATTTTTACGCCGTCTGCGACTATACCGACGAGGATCTTGCTCCCTTTGACTATGAAAACGCCCGCAGCGTCCTGAAACACGCCGTGGAGCGGCTCACCGCCCTGTATCAGGGCTTTCAGCGGGGCCGTCTGGTGCGCGAGGGCGTGCCCGTTGCCATCATCGGCCGCCCCAACAGCGGCAAAAGCACCCTGTTCAACGCTCTTGCCGGGGCCGAGCGGGCCATCGTCACCGACGAGGCCGGCACCACCCGCGACGTGCTGGAGCAGGTGATCTCCTGCGGCGGCGCGCCCATCCGTATTCTGGACACGGCGGGTCTGCGGGAAAGCGATTCCAAGGCCGAACGCATCGGCGTGGAACGGGCAAAAGAAGCCGCGAAGCAGGCCGCCGCCGTGGTCTGTGTCATCGACGGCTCCGCTCCCCTCTCGGACGAGGACCGGGAGGCGCTGGCGCTGGCGGCCCAAAACTCCCGTTCGGCGCTGGTGGTGAACAAAGCCGATCTGTTTGGCGAAAGCCCCCCTTCGGCGGAGGCCATTTTGCGGGACTATCCCCTGACAACAGCCTTTACATTGTCCGCCGTAAGCGGACAGATAGAGCCGCTCTCCGCCTGGCTTGCAACCCTTGCGCCCGCGCCCCGGGAGGTGCTGGTGACCTCGGCGCGGCAGGCCCGTCTGCTGGAGCAGGCCGCCGACGACCTGCGCTGCGCGCTGGAGAGCGCCGAGCGCGGCATGACGGCCGACGCCTTTCTTTCAGACGCCGAGCGCGCCGTCAACACGCTGGGTCAAATCACCGGCGAAACGGCTTCGGCCGACCTTGCCCACGAGATCTTCGGACGCTTCTGCGTCGGAAAATAAGGAGGTATTTTATGAGATTGCCAAAAGGAACCCCGACGGCCTATCTTCTCGCCATCGCCATCGGCGCGGCCTGTCTGTATTTCGGACTTCATACCGGCCTGACGATGAAAACGGCGCTGCCCGTCCTCTTCGGCGCGGTGATGGTGCTGGGCGGAATTTTCGGTCTGCTCGACCTGCAAAAAAAGCGCCGGCAGGCGGCGGAGCAAAACGCGGCGGAGCAAAAGGAGAACAACAAATGAACGAAAACGTCAAAGCGGTCTGGAAGTATTACGTCATTGCCTTTTTGGGGATCTTTCTTCTGTGGACAGGACGGCAGGCCACGCTGCGGGGCTATCCCGCATGGGCATGCAACGCGCTGTTCGTTCTGGGGGCCGCGGGCCTGTTTGTGGGGGCGGTCTTTGTGACGATCTGGAACATTCGTCGGAGCCGCGACGAACGGGCGCAGGACGCGAAAGATGCAAAGTCCTCCTCAAAAAAGCGGAAAAAGTGATTGCGATTTGTAATTTTTATTAAAAATATTCCGAAAAGGATTTGAATTTTCCCATGTTAGACTTCTTCGCGGGACAATTTGACGTGGCGGTGGTGGGCGCCGGACACGCGGGAATCGAGGCGGCGCTGGCCTGCGCCCGCCTGGGCTGCCGCACGCTCTGCCTGTGCACCTCGCTGGACGGGGTGGGCAATATGCCCTGTAACCCCTCCATCGGCGGGACGGCAAAGGGCCAGCTCGTGCGGGAGATCGACGCTCTGGGCGGCGAGATGGCCCGGGCCGCCGACGCCACCTGTCTGCAATTCCGGATGCTCAACCGGGGCAAGGGCCCGGCGGTGTTTTCTCCCCGGGCGCAATCCGATCGGATGGCTTATCGGGCCTATATGCGCCGGGTACTGGAATCCTGCGACGGGCTCTTTCTGACCCAGGGCGAATGCGCGCAGGTGCTCACCGACGACCATCACACCGTCACCGGCATCCGGTTGGTGGGCGGCGCCCGCTATGATTGCCGCGCCGTGATCCTGGCCACCGGCACCTTTTTGGGGGCCAAGACGTTTACCGGCGAGGTGGTGCGGCACATGGGCCCCGACGGGATGTATTCCGCCGATCATCTCTCCGAAAGCCTGCGGAACCTGGGTCTGCCGCTGCGCCGCTTTAAGACGGGGACGCCTGCCCGGGTTTCGGGAAAAAGTCTGGATTTCTCCAAAATGGAGCCCCAGGCCGGCGACTCCGGCGAGACCGGATTTGCCTTCGACCGCACCGAGCCCGCCCGGGGGAACAGCCTGTGCTGGCTCACCTATACCAACGAAAAAACCCATGCCATCATCCGCGCAGCCTTAGACCGCTCGCCTTTGTTCAGCGGCGAGATCGTAGGCACCGGCCCCCGCTACTGTCCGTCTATCGAGGACAAAGTGGTGCGGTTTGCCGAGAAAGAGCGGCACCAGCTCTTTCTGGAGCCATGCGGCGAGGGCGGCGACGAATACTATGTGCAGGGCATGAGCTCCTCCCTGCCTGAGGACGTGCAGCGGGCTTTTCTCCGCACCATCCCCGGACTGGAGCACGTCCATCTTCTCCGCCCGGGCTACGCCATCGAATACGACTGCGTCGATCCGCTGCGGCTGGACCACCGGCTGGCGGCGCGGGGCTTTGACGGGCTCTTTTGCGCGGGACAGCTCTGCGGCAGCTCTGGCTATGAAGAGGCCGCCGCCCAGGGGCTGATCGCCGGCATTAACGCCGCTCGGCTGGTGCAGGGCAAGCCGCCCTTTACCCTGGCCCGGCGGGACGGATACATCGGCACCCTCATCGACGATCTGGTGACCCGGGGCACCAACGAGCCCTATCGGATGATGACCTCCCGCAGCGAATACCGCCTGCTCTGCCGGCAGGACAACGCCGATCTTCGCCTGATGCCCTACGGACACGCCGTGGGCCTGATCTCCGACGAGCGCCTTGCTGCCATGGAGACCCGTCAGGCCGCCGTAAAAGCGGAGATCCGCCGTCTGCAAAAAACCGGCGTCCCCCCCACCGACGCGGTCAACGCCCTTCTTGCGCGCTGCGGCACCGCGCCCCTGACCCTTTCCGGCGCGCCGCTGGCCGAGCTGCTGCGGCGGCCTCAGTTGGATTACGCCGCCCTCGCTCCCATCGACCCCGACCGACCCGACCTCCCCGCCGCCGTCACCCGGCAGGTGGAGATCGAGATCAAATACGAGGGCTATATCCAGCGCCAGCTTAAGGAAATCGAGGAGCAGCGCCGTCTGGAAGACACCCCGCTGCCCCCGGACATCGACTATCTTTCCATCCGCACCCTGCGCACCGAGGCCCGGCAAAAGCTGGACGCCGTCCGGCCGGAAACCCTGGGACAGGCGGGGCGCATCAGCGGCGTTTCCCCCGCCGACGTGGGGGCGCTGATGGTATGGCTTTCCCACAACCGCGAATAAACTGCCCGCCCCCGGGCCGGCGAAAGGAAAAAAATATGACGTTTTCCAAAATTGTAACAGAGGGCTGCGCCCAGTGGGGCCTGTCCGTCACCAACGAGGCCGTTTTCCGCATGGAGAAGTTTTCCGACGCCCTCATCGAAAAAAACCGGGTGATGAACCTTACCGCCGTTACCGAGCCGGAGGAAATCGCCCTGCGGCATATGCTGGACTGCCTGTTTTTGCTGACCTGCGCCGATTTTTCCGGCAAACGTGTTCTGGACGTGGGCTGCGGCGCGGGCTTTCCCACCATGCCGCTGAAGTGCTATGACCCCGCGCTGGACATTACCCCGCTGGACAGCACCGCCAAGCGCATCCGCTTTCTGGAGGACTGCTGCGCCGAGCTGGACATCCCCGTCACCGCCGTCACCGCCCGCGCCGAGGAATATGTGCGGCAAAAAGGCGTGCGGGAGCGCTTTGATCTGGTGATTTCCCGCGCTGTGGCGCCTCTCAATGTGCTGGCAGAGCTTTGCCTGCCCTATCTCAAGCCCGGCGGACTCTTTCTGCCCATGAAGAGCATGAGTCCCGCGTCGCTGGAGGAGATTGAGCGCGGGCGCCCGGCGCTGCGGGCGCTGGGCGGCGCCATAGAGGGCTCCCGCACCTACTCCATCCGGGGCATGGAGCACGAGCACCAGGTGCTTCTCATCCGCAAGCTTTCGCCCACCCCGGGAGAATATCCCCGCCGCTTTGCCAAAATCACGGCAAATCCGCTGTGATTTTAATAACAAATCGCACTTATTGTAATAAATAATACGATTCGTATTTCTTTTTGCAAAAATGCGCTTCCCCCCATAGAGGAAGC
>JAFZPW010000180.1 GCA_017552495.1 Clostridia bacterium
CTCATCAAGCTGATGAGCATTGTGGCGCTGGTCTTTGTGCCCCTGTTCCTGTAAAGCAGCCCTTACAGACCCGCGGAACGCAGGCGGCGGACGCTCCGTCACCCGCTTGTTCCAGCGAACGCCCTTCTGTGCAGCAGGAGGATCGCGTGCACCGATGCAAAGAGGCCCGCAGCCAAAGCTGCGGGCCTCTCTTTTTCTGCGGCAGGATTTCGGCTTACGCCCGGCTGTGAACCATGGTCAGACGGGTCTTTTCCTCTAAAAAGCGGCCGAAGTCCGCGGCGTCGCCCTGGGTGAAATCGGCCTTTTTCAGAATGTGCGCCATACGCACGTCGGTATAGAGGAAATAATACTTCTCCGTCTCCACAATGCGGCGCACGTCGCTGTAACTCAGCGTCTGGCTCTGTCCGGGCCACGCCACGTCAAAGGTCTCCTCGCCGAAGCGATAGTCGATGTTCATGGACAGGTCCTGCGCGCGCTTCTTCAGATTGCGGCGCATCCGCCACAGGCCCAGCGGGTGGGCAAAAACGCAAACCAGCCCCAGCAAAATGGTGACCAGGTGCAAAAGGTTAAACCCTTTATTGACGATGGCAAGCACGCCGCCGCCGGCGATGACCAGCCCGCCCACCGCCGCCAGCACCCGCCCCAGCGGGGTGACGCGGCCGTCCATATGCACTTTGGCATAGGTGCGATAAGCCTCTTCGTCGTGCTTCGTGTTGACAATATACAGAATTTTCATGGTGCTCCTCCCTTGCGCTTGCTGAAAAATTCAAGTTTTGTTCAAAGTATAGCACAAAAAGGCGCGGGCAACAACCGCTTTTTCCTTTCTTTTCCCAAAAAAATGTGCTATAATGAGATTGTTTTTCTCAACGATTCCTTGAAAGAAAGGATTTTTGTTATGGCAAACAGCTTTTTGAAAAAAATATTCGGCGACACCTCGTCCCGGGAGATCAAGCGGATCATGCCGCTGGTGGAAAAGATCGAATCGTTGGAGGGCGAATACGCCGCCCTTACCGACGAGGCCTTGCAGGCCAAGACCCCCTGGCTCAAATCCCGGCTGGCGGCGGGAGAAACGCTGGACGACATCCTGCCCGACGCCTTTGCCGCCATGCGCGAGGCCGACCGCAGGGTGCTGGGGCAATTTCCTTTCCGGGTGCAGGTGATCGGCGGCATCGTGCTGCATCAGGGCCGCATCGCCGAAATGAAGACCGGCGAGGGCAAGACCCTCACCTCCACCCTGCCCGCCTATCTCAACGCCCTGTCGGGAAAGGGCGTCCATATCGTTACGGTCAACGACTATCTGGCCAAATATCAGGGTGAGATGATGGGCAACGTCTATCGCTTTATGGGTCTCAAGTGCGGCATCATCATTCATGATCTGACCCACGACCAGCGGCGGGCGGCCTATGCGGCCGACGTGACCTACGGCACCAACAACGAGATGGGGTTTGACTATCTGCGGGACAATATGGCCATCTTCAAGCAGGACATGGTGCAGCGTCCCTTTCACTTTGCCGTGGTAGACGAGGTGGACTCCATCCTCATCGACGAGGCCCGGACGCCGCTGATTATCTCCGGTCAGGGCGACAAATCCACCGACCTGTATCAGCAGGCCGACCGCTTCGCCCGCACGCTGACCCCGCTGAAGATGGTGGAGGTCAACGAAAAAGAGAGCCAGGACGACATCGCCGCCGACTATCTCATCGACGAAAAGGCCAACACCGCCACCATCACCCCCCGAGGCGTCGCAAAGGCGGAGAAATATTTCGGCTGCGGCAACCTCACCGATCCCGAAAACGCCACCCTAATGCACCACATCAACCAGGCCATCAAGGCCCACGGCTGCATGAAGCTGGACGTGGACTATGTGGTGCGGGACGGAGAGATCGTCATCGTGGACGAGTTCACCGGCCGCCTGATGTTTGGCCGCCGCTATTCCGAGGGTCTGCATCAGGCCATCGAGGCCAAGGAGGGCGTAGAGGTCAACCGGGAGAGCAAGACCCTCGCCACCATCACCATCCAGAACTATTTCCGCATGTATCCCAAGCTGTCGGGCATGACCGGTACCGCCCTTACCGAAGAAGAGGAATTCCGCGGCACCTATTCGCTGGACGTGATCGAGATCCCCACCAATATGCCCATGATCCGCGTGGATCACGAGGATCAGGTCTTTACCACCGAGATGGGCAAGTTCCGGGCCATCATCCGCAAAATCAAGGAATGTCACGAAAAGCAGCAGCCCGTCCTGGTGGGCACGGTGTCCATCGAAAAGAGCGAGCTTCTTTCCTCGCTGCTCAAGCGCGAGGGCATCAAGCATCAGGTGCTCAACGCCAAGCACCATGAAAAAGAGGCCGGCATCGTGGCGCAGGCGGGCCGCGCCGGCGCCATCACCATCGCCACCAACATGGCGGGCCGCGGCACCGACATCATGCTGGGCGGCAACGCTGAATACATGGCGAAGGCCGATCTTTCCAAGGCGGGCTGCTCCGACGAGATCATCGCCGAGGCTTCCGGCTACGCCCAGACCGACAACGCCGAGATCCTGGAGGCCCGCGCCCTGTTCCGCCGAAAGCTGGCGGAGTACAAGGAGTCCATCAAAAGCGAGGCCGATCTGGTGAAACAGGCGGGCGGCCTGTGCATCATCGGCACCGAGCGGCACGAGAGCCGCCGCATCGACAACCAGCTCCGCGGCCGCGCCGGCCGTCAGGGCGACCCGGGTGAGAGCACCTTCTATCTTTCGCTGGAGGACGATCTGATGCACCGCTTCGGCGGCGAGCGCATCCAGGCGCTTATTTCCACCCTCCGGGTACCCGAAGACGAGCCCATCAACGCCCGGATGCTCTCCAACGCCATCGAGAGCGCCCAGACCCGGGTAGAGGGCATCCATTACCAGTCCCGCAAATCGGTTCTGGAATACGACGACGTGATGAACCACCAGCGCGAGATCATCTACGGCCAGCGTATGCAGGTGCTGGAGGGCATGGACGTGCAGGAGCAGGTGCGGAACTACGTCCGCTACGAGATCGAAAAAGAGGTGCTTTCGGCCTCCAACGGCCACACCCATCTGGAAAAGCTGGCCGCCAGCCAGCTTGCCGCCCACTATACCGGCGTGTTCATCGCGCCGGAGGAACGCACCTCCCTTGCCGTCCGGCTGGAGGGCATGACCGTGGAAGAGGCCACCCAGTGGCTCCAGACCCGGGCGCAAAAGGTCTACGACGCCAAGGAACAGCAGATCGGCGCCCCCGTGATGCGGGAGCTGGAGCGGGTGGTGCTGCTGCGTACCGTGGACCGCAACTGGATGGATCACATCGACGCCATGAGCGAGATGCGCAAGGGCGTCGGCCTCAACGCCTACGCCAACGTCAACCCGCTGGACGAATATAAAAAGCAGGGCTTCGAGATGTTCGAGGCCATGATCGACGATGTAAAAACCTCCACGGCCCGGCTGATCTTTCTGGCGCGGGTGAATATGCAGCGGGAGCAGGTGGCCAAGGAGACCGGCACCTCCGGCGACGGCACCGTCCAGCGCAAGCCCATCGTCAAAAAGAACAAAGTGGGCCGCAACGATCCGTGCCCCTGCGGCAGCGGCAAAAAGTATAAGCACTGCTGCGGGCGCTAAAATCCCCCGTCTGAAAAGAAGAGGGTTTACGGGAGGAACATGGTTCCGCCCGTCAGATCGCAAGCGGCCCGCTGTGCGGCGCCGCCCGGCGTTTCCGCAGAAACGCCTGCGATCCCGATCCGTGCCCCTGCGGCAGCGGGAAAAAAATACAAGCACTGCTGCGGGCGGTAATCCCCCGTCCAAAAAGAAAAGGAGAAGAAAGGAGTCCCCCATGGTTTTGCACGAATTTGACGAAACGCGCACATCGACCTTTGAGCCGGGCGAGGTGGTATCCCCGGTGGAAGGCATGCCCAAGATCGGCGTGACCTGCTTTTCTCACAAGCTGATGGACCGGCTGATCGCCGCCTTCGACGCGCAGGTGATCGCCCACTGCTCCGGCGGCAACGGAAAGCTCCCCGTTTACAAAATCCGCTATGCCGGACGGGAGCTGGCCCTCTTTTTGTCGCGGATCGGCGCGCCCGCCTGCGTGGTGCAATACGAGGAGCTGTTCGCCATGGGGCTGGATAAACTGGTGGTCTTCGGCACCTGCGGCGTGCTGGACAAAAGCATCGGCGATTTGTCCATCATCATTCCCGATTGCGCCGTTCGGGACGAGGGGACCAGCTATCATTATAAAAAACCCTCCCGGGAGATCGCCGTCAACCCCCGCCATCAGGCCGCCTTCCGGCGGCTTTTGGAGGAGCATGCCTATTCCTATGTCACGGGCAAGGTCTGGACCACCGACGCGCCCTATCGGGAAACCCGGGACAAGGTGGCCCGCAGAAGGGCGGAGGGCTGCATCTGCGTGGATATGGAATGCTCCGCCATCGCGGCGCTGGCGGAATTCCGAAACAAAGACGTGTTTCAATTCTTTTACGCTGCCGACAATCTGGATTCCCCCAAATGGGATAAACGGTCTTTGGGGCGTGCAGAAGCATTGAGCGACAAGGAAAAAATCGGCCTTTTGGCCATTGAATTCGCCGCGTCGACCGACGCGGAAACATAAAAAGGAGAAAACAGAATGGAGCGTTTCTTTTTTGAGCGGCCGTCGCCGGAGCGGAAGGCCGACATTGTGGAGTTTCTCGACGAGTTCGTCGCATACGGCTCCCTAATCCACGGCGCCGGCAGCCTGGACAAGATATACGAGGGCTATTCCTTTGAGCAGGCGCTGGAACGGTGCCTGCGTATGGAAGACGCGGCCTATGCCAAAAGCGTCGGCCGGTGCCCCGGCAAGACCTTTCTTCTGGTGCGGGAGCAGGACCGCCGGATCGTGGGCTCGCTCAACCTGCGCTGGGAGCTGAACGAAGCCATGCTGCAATTCGGCGGCCACATCGGCTACAGCATCCGCCCAACCGAACGGCGAAAGGGCTACAACAAGATCAACCTGTATCTGGGCCTGCAAGAAGCGCAAAAGGCGGGCCTTGACCGGGTGATGATCGGCTGCACGGCCGACAATCTCGGGTCGGATCGCACCATTCGGGCGCTGGACGGCGTGCTGGAGCGCCAAGCGGTGGACCCCGAGGACGGGGAACTGAGCAACGTCTATTGGATCGACGTAGCCGATTCTCTGGCAAAAAACCGGGCGGTTTATGCCCCATACGTTTCAGTCGGGCGGTAAAGCTGAAAAAGAGGAGCCGGAAGGAGAGACTTCGTAAGGAAGCGTCCCCTTCCGGCTTTTTCACTCCACCAACAGGCGGGAGAACTTGCCTTCTGCGTTATTGTATTTCACGAATCGCCGCTGTATTATTTAACTGCAAACAAAAAAGCACTTTTGGGAGGTAAGCACGATGGAACTTGGAAAGAAAATCAAGCAACTTCGCTTTAAGGCGGGACTGACGCAGGAGCAGTTGGCGGAAAAACTGGGAATCGCGGCGCAGTCGGTATCGAAATGGGAAAACGCAGCAGCCATGCCCGACATCACCACGCTTCCGCTTTTGGTGGAGATTTTCGGCGTCTCGATCGACGACCTGTTCGACTTGACAACGGAACAACGCCTGAACCGAATCGAGAACCGGATGGACGCGGAAGAGGATCTGCCGGCAGATATTTTTCGGGAGTTTGAGAACTTCCTGCAGGCCGAACTGAACGACGCGAACCATCAGAAGCGGGCAACGGAACTGATCGCCTATCTCTACTGGCACCGCATGAACGCGGAAGCGAAAAAGGCAAGCCGTTACGCGAAGGAAGCGATTCGCCGTGCACCGAATGAAAAGGGCGTCAAATGGATCCTGCATTACACGGACAACCATGCCGTTTGGGACTGGAATATGGCCAATCACACCAGGGGCGTGAATTTCTATCGGGAGCTGGTGGAGGCCAATCCGGATGCCGCGCTGCCGTATATGTAACCTGCTGGACAATCTGATCGCCGATCACAGAGCCGACGAAGCGGAGCGCTGGCTGGAGCGCTACTGCACCCTGGAACAAGCGCACCCCGTCATGAAACGGGTCTATCGCGCCTACATCGCGCTTGCCCGCTTCGACGAGCCGGCCGGAGATCAGATCATGGAAGACCTTCTGGCAGAGCAGCCGGACAACGACGCCGTCCTCTTTGAGACTGCGCAATACTATGCCGCCAAGGCCGACTACAAAAAAGCCATCGACATCTACGAGCACGCCTTTGCCGCAGATTCCAAACGGCCCAGATTCCAGGACCCCCTCATGGGAATTGCGGACATCTATGAGGTCATGGGCGACTGGGCCAATGCCGCGAAGACCTATGACCGGATCATCGACCTGCTGGAAAACGAGTGGGGTCTGACCGAAGAGACGGACTCGGGCGTAACTTGGGCAAAGAAGGAAAAGGCCCGTCTGCTTGCAAAAGCATAATCCGCTTCTGCTTCCGCAGCGCGCAGACAAAACAGGCGTGACCGCAACGGTCACGCCTGTTTCATGTTTTCTTTTCAGTCGGCAACAACCGCCCCAAAGCGGCTTCCTTGCGGAGTGCGCTGCGAAGGCTTCTCTTTTTTGCTGCTTTTTACGCGCTCAGGCGGCCATCAGGCCGGAGAGCATCTTGCAGGCCTCGGCGCGGGTGGCCGTGCCCAGGGGGTTGAACTTGCCGTCGGCGCCGTTGACGATGCCGGCTTTCTGCAGCGTATAAATCGCTTCGGCGGCATAGGCGGCGATCTCGTCGTTATCGGCAAAGGCGGGAGCCTCGCCGTCGGCGGGCAGCTCCAGCTTCAAAACCTTTTCGTTCATGCGGCCGATCATCACAGCCAGATCCTGGCGGGTGACGTTGGCGGAGGGCATGAACTTGCCGTCGGCGCCCAGCACGATGCCGTTGTCGGCGCACCAGGTCACAGCCTTGGCGCACCACAGGGTGGCGGGCACGTCGGCAAAGGTTTCCTTGGCCTCGATTTCGGGCGCGCCGGCCATGCGATACAGGATCATGGCCACCTCGCCGCGCGTGATGGTGTTCTGCGGCTTGAAGCTGTTGTCCTCATAGCCGTTGACCAGCCCCGCTACGGCCATTTTCTCCACAAAGGGGGCGTACCAGAGATTCTCATCCACATCGGTGAAGGGCTCGGCCTTCACGTCCAGCTTAAGGGTATAATCGGGGGCGAAACGAATGACCAGAGGCTTGCCGTTTTCCGCAAAATGCTCGATCTGGACGGCAATCTGCTCCTTGGCGCTGTCCTCGGCGGACAAAACCGCCCGGCCCTGCGCGTCGGTGACATACTCCGTCCCGTCCACGATCAGCTTGGCGTCGGCGGCGGGAGTGGTGACGTAGCTCACCGACCAGTCCTCGGCATACACCGCCACCTGCGCGGCGGCCGTCAGGGTGACGATGCCGGTCTTGGCACGAGCAGCCGTCAGAGCGGGCATCAGCGTGGGCGGATTGCCGTAAGCGTCGGTATAGCACACCAGGATGCTGTCGCCGGCTTCGGGCTTGCAGGCGTCGATGCCCACGGCGCCCTCAACGCCGTTGACATAATAGACCCAGCCGTCCCAGCCGCCGAACTTGGCCGCGGCGTCCTCGCCGACGGCGGCCAGATACTTGCCGTAATCGCCGTCCTGCACCTCGTAGGTGATCTTCTTCTCGTCCAGGGCGCGGCACAGCACGGTGAGGATGCTGTCGCCCTCTTGCAGCGCAACGGAGCCGTAATACACGTTGGCTGCCACGCCCTCTACCCGAAGGGTGATCTCAGCGGGCTGAGCCGTCGCGGGAGTTTCTCCCTCCGCGAACACGCAGAGAGACGCCGCCATCATCAGAGACAGCAGCAGCGCGATGATTTTTTTCATGGGGTTTCCCTCCCTTATTTTTTTACAGGGTGTTTGCAGAAGGCAGTCCGCGCCTCCCCTGCCAAAAGCGCCGGTCTTGCCTGCGGGACTGCCGGCGAAGCGCCGGAATCCCGCCGGTTCTTCTGGCTTATTATAGCAACTCCCCGTTTTTTCGTCAAGAGCGCACCCTTTCGACATTTTTCTGAATTTTTCTTAAACCCCTGTTTTCCTGCGGATATTTGTGTTACAATTTTCTCATGCTAAGACAGATGTTCGCAAAAAGGAGGCGCTTTTTCATGGCAAAAGGAAGATACGTCAAGCGGCGGGAGGGAATGCCGCCCGCGGCGATCCTCGCCCTGTGCGCCGTGGCTTTGGCGGCGGTGATCTTTGCCGGATCCGCGCTCGTCCGCGCCCATCGAAACAAGCCCGTCGACACGCCGCCCGATCCCGCGATGTCCAATCCCGCCGATCCCGGCACGCCCACGCCCGTCGATCCCACCAAGCCCCCCGTCGAAACCGACGACGTCGTGGCCCGCCGGGCCTCGTTGCTGGAGGAGGCCGCGTCGCTCTATGAACGCTATTTTTACGACGAGGCCATCGCGCTTCTGGAGCAGGCCGGCGAACTGAAAAACACGGAAACCGCCGCGCTTTTGCAGGATGTGCGGCAGGCCAAAGATGCCCTGGTGAAATACGACTCCGCGCAATATTACCATATCTTTTTCCACAGCCTGATCGTCGATCCTTCTCTGGCCTTTGACGGAGACTATCAGGCGACGGGCTACGACCAGTATATGACCACGGTTTCGGAGTTCAAGGCCATGCTCCCGCTTTTGGAAGAGGAGGGCTATATCCTTTATGACATCACCCAACTGGCAGAGCGGGCAGACGGCAAAACCCGGATGAAGGAAATCTGGCTGCCCGAGGGCAAAAAGCCTCTGGTCATTTCCATCGACGACGTGAACTATTACGACTATATGAAGGGCGACGGCTTTGCCGACCGGCTGGATGTGGACGCGGAAGGCAACGTGGTCACCATCGTCAACGGCGAAGCGACCTATGACGGCGATGTGATGCCCATTCTGGACGCTTATGTAAAGGAGCATCCCGCCTTCTCCTGGCAGGGAGCCAAGGGCGTGGTGGCCATCACCGGCTATGCCGGGGCCTTCGGCTATCGGATTACCGACCTGCCCGATTACGACGAGCAGACGCAGAAATGGATGCTGGAAAAAACCGAGGCGGTGGCAAAGGCGCTGCGGACCTCCGGCTGGCAGATCGCCTGTCACAGCTACACCCACAACCAGTATTGGAACAAAAAAACCATCACCATGGAGCAGGAGCAATACGACATCGGCCGCTGGCTGGGAGAGATCGCCCCCTATGTGGGCGACACGCCCATCTTTATCTCGCCCTTCGGCGTGTTTTTCGAGGCCGACGACGCCCGCTTCCGCTATCTGGTGGATCACGGCTTCTGGATCTATTGCCCGGTGGATTCCCGTATGCCTGCCTATTGCAAAAACGATTTCTTCATCCAGGGCCGCATCAATCTGGACGGGCTGACCATGAAGCATTATCCCGAGCGGATCTCCCGCTTCTTCTTCGATCCCGCAAAGGTGCTCGACCCCGCAAGACCGAAATAGTCCCATCAGCCCGCCAAACGGCGGGCTTATTTCTTAACACATTCTGAATTTTGCGCTCTTTCCATGGACTCCGCCTCGAAAATATGCTATATTTTTACAAATAGTCCGCGCCCCGGGCAAAAAGAGACAGGAGGTATTCTCATGCCGACCATTCTGCAATATGTCCCCTTTATCGTTTTGGGCGTCGCCGTTTTGGCGATCCTGGCCAGCGGCTATGTCAAGGCGCCCCCGGATGTGGCGTTCATCATCTCGGGTCTGCACAGAGCGCCCCACATCCTCATCGGAAAAGCAGGCGTTAAGATCCCCTTTCTGGAGCGGCTGGACAAGCTCTCTTTGGGCGCCATTCAGATCGACGTAAAAACCGGCTCCGCCGTGCCCACCGCCGAATACATCAACGTCAAGGTGGATTCCACCGTCTCCGTCCGGGTGGGCAGAGAGCCGGAAATGATCGCGCTGGCCGCGCAGAACTTCCTCAACGTCTCCCGGGAAGAGATCGCCCGCAAGATCAACGATCTTCTGGAGGGCAACATCCGCGAGATCGTGGGCCAGATGCGCCTGACCGAGATGGTGGGCGACCGGAAACTCTTCAGCGAAAAGGTTCAGGCAAACGCCGTTCCCGATCTGCGGGCCTTCGGTCTGGAGCTGATTACCTTCAACGTTCAGAACTTCATCGACGACAACGACGTTATCACCAACC
>JAFZPW010000181.1 GCA_017552495.1 Clostridia bacterium
GATTTCCGCAACGGTTTCTCCGTCTCCATAAGCCGTGGAGCGGATTCCTCTTCAAGCAGGTCTTCTGACTTTCGCGTAGGGCAGATCGCTCTGCCTGCGACCAAACATCGCCTTCCCGGTTTCCCAGTGACGGGCCTTCGCCATTTCGTTTGATCTCCGCGTACACAGCGGCGGTACCGTTCGGGATTCGCACCCGATTCTCTATTCTCCCCGGCGGGCGGGCTGCCTTTCGGGACACTTGAAGCCTATGATTTTTCTATTTGTATTTTACCGTTTTCCCTGTGGCTTGTCAAGCAGGAGCCGGGAAAAGAACGGCGAGCGCAACGAAGATAATCGCTGCCTTTTCAACGTTTTTCCGTTGGAAGTCTTGCCACAAAGGACGGTCTTTGCTACAATGATTTCAAAATCGAAGGGAGGCATTCGCCGTGCCTGTGTTTGTTCTGGCGCCTGATTCGTTCAAGGGAACGTTAACCGCGAAAGAGGTCTGCGACATTTTTGCCGGGGCGCTTTTGGCGCGCTTTCCCGAGGCCGTCATCCATGCCATTCCCATGGCCGACGGCGGCGAGGGCATGGCGGAAAATTGTCTGCATCTTCTGGGCGGGCAGCGGATCACCCGCGTCGTCACGGGGCCGCAGGGCGATCCGGTAAAAGCAATCTACGGCATTTTGCCCGACGGGACGGCCGTTATCGAAATGGCCGCAGCCGCCGGTCTGCCGCTGGTGCGAGGGAAAAACGACATTCTCCGCGCCACCACCCGGGGCGTGGGCGAACTTTTGCTGGACGCGGCGGCACAGGGCGCATCCTCCGTCATTCTGGGACTGGGCGGCAGCGCCACCAACGATTGCGGTCTGGGTATGGCGAACGTGCTGGGCTTTACCTTTACAGATCGCACGGGCAAATCTGTTCCGCCGTTGGCGCTTCATTTGGGCTCGATCACAGCCATCCGTGCGCCGGAGCATCCCTTCCCCCTTCCGGTACGTGCGGCCTGCGACGTCAAGAATCCCCTGTTGGGCGCAAACGGCGCGGCGGCGGTCTTTGCGCCGCAAAAAGGAGCTTCTCCCGCTGAAATTTCTCTGTTGGAAGACGGCGCGGCCCGCTTTGCCAGAACGCTGAACGCCTTTTGCGGAAAAGACGTGGTTTCCCTTCCCGGCGCGGGCGCGGCCGGCGGGATGGGTGCCGCGGCAATCGCCTTTTTACAGGGTGAATTCTTGCCAGGAGCCGCGCTCTTGCTGGAGGCGGCGAATTTTGACGGGCTGCTCAAGGACGCCGACGCTGTTTTTACCGGCGAGGGCCGGATGGACGGTCAGACAAGGCTGGGCAAGGTGCCCTATGCCGTTGGGATGCGCTGTAAAGAAGCCGGCGTGCCCTGCTATGCCTTATGCGGCAGTCTGGGCGCGGAAGCAGAGGCCCTTTCGGCTTGCGGAATCACCGCCATGTACGCCGCATCTTCCGAAATTACCGATCCTGAAACGCTCCGGCGCAGAGCGGCAGACGATCTTGCGGCGCTGGCCCTGCGGGTGGCGGATACCCTTTCGTTTTGAACAACAGCGGTCAGCGCGGACTCTTCTGCGCTGTCCGTTTTCCTTTAATGATTGACTAATTCTCACTTTTGCGCTATTTTATGACTAAATAATACGCAATAATAACCCCGCACCCAATCAGACGAAAAAGAGGAATGACCATGAAAGTCGTATTGCAGCACGTAACAAAGCAGTTCCCCGCCCGCGGCAAGGGTTCCCGCCAGACAGTGACCGCCGTGGACGATTTTGATTTTGAGATCCCCGACGGCAAACTCATCGGTCTGCTGGGCCCTTCGGGCTGCGGCAAAAGCACTACCCTCAACCTGATTTCCGGTCTGCTGACTCCCACATCCGGCAGGATCCTGTTTGGGGACGACGACGTGACCGACCTCCCGCCGGAAAACCGGGGCGTGGGGCTGGTTTTTCAGAATTACGCCCTCTACCCCCATCTCACCGTGCGGCAAAACATCCTCTTTCCTCTGCAAAACCTTAAAGGCGTGGCAAAGCTGCCGAAGGAGGAAATGGAACGGAAAATGCGAGAGGCCGCCCGGCTGGTACAACTGGAAGACTATCTGGAGCGCAAGCCCGCCCAGCTCTCCGGCGGCCAGCAGCAGCGAGTGGCCATCGCCCGTGCGCTGGTAAAGGAGCCGCGGGTGCTGCTGTTAGACGAGCCGCTTTCCAATCTGGACGCCCGGCTCCGCCTCCAAACCCGGGAGGAAATCCGCCGCATCCAGCGGGAAACGCAGGTGACCACCGTTTTTGTCACCCACGACCAGGACGAGGCCATGAGCATCTCGGACAGGATCGTGGTGATGGAAGCCGGCGTGGTGCAGCAGATCGGCGCGCCGCAAGCGGTCTATGACGACCCGGTAAACCTGTTTGTTGCGAGGTTTCTGGGCACGCCGCCCATCAACGTGTTTGACGGCGAGGTAAAAGGCGGCGCGCTGCACATCGGCGGCAGTGCCGTACTGCCCGCAGCCGGCGCGCCCGACGGGCCGGTCATCGTCGGCATCCGGCCAGAAGGCTTTGTTTTGAAGGCCGACGGCCCGCTGTGCTGCGCCCTCAGCCGGGTAGAGGTCATGGGACGGGACGTGAGCGTGGTGTCCTCTCATCCCGCGGCGGGCGACGCTGCCATCCGCTCGATCATCGGCGCGGAAAACCAAGTGGACGAAAGCTGCGACACCGTGCGCTTTTCCCTCAAGCCCAACAAGACATATCTCTTTGACAAGGCCACCGGCGCGCGCATCCGCTTTGAAGCGGGAGAAAGGACGGCGGACTGATGGAATCCAACAGCAAAAAAGCCTGGCTCTATCTGCTGCCGGCCATCCTGTTTCTGGGAGTATTCATGGTCTATCCGCTGGCGGACGTGTTTGTCTATTCTTTTGAAGAGGGCTACAACTCCGCCTCCCAGACCTTTTTCGGCACGGGTCTTTACAACTACGCTTATGTGCTTCACGACCCCTATTTTTTGCAGGCGGTGAAAAACACTTTTATTTTGGTGGTCTTCACCGTTCCTCTGTCCACGGGCATCGCCCTTTTGATCTCGGTGGGGCTCAATTCCATCCAGCCGCTGAAAAACCTGTATCAGACGATTTATTTTCTCCCCTATGTCACCAATACGCTGGCGGTGGGCCTGGTGTTCATGATTCTGTTCAAAAAGACCGCCTATACCGACGGGCTGGTCAATCTGGTGATCCACTGGTTCGGCGGGAGCGCCGTGGATTTTATCGACGGACCCTACTGGGCAAAGATGTTCGTTCTGTGCTTCTATACCGTCTGGGTGGTCATGCCCTTTAAGATTCTGATCCTCACCTCGGCGCTGGCTTCGGTGAACCCCGACTATTACAGCGCGGCGAAGATCGACGGCGCCTCCAAATGGCGCATCTTCACCCGCATCACCCTGCCCATGATCTCGCCCATGATTTTTTATCTGGTAATCACGGGCTTTATCGGCGCCTTTAAGGCCTATTCCGACGCGGTGGCCATTTTCGGCACCGACCTGAACGCCGCCGGGATGAACACCATCGTGGGCTATATCTACGATATGCTTTACGGTGACAGCGGCGGCTATCCCTCCTTTGCCTCGGCGGCGGCCGTCATCTTGTTTGCCATCGTGCTCACCATCACCTGCATCAATCTGATGATCCGCAAAAAGCGGGTCTATTTCTGAGGAGGCGGCCTATGAAATCCTCTGACTATCCAGCCATCCAGCGCGCCGCCCGCCGGCGAAAAACGGCTCGGCTCACCGCCGCCTATCTGCTTCTGACGCTGTGGGCGCTGATGGTGCTTTTCCCCTTTTACTGGATGGTGCTCACCTCGTTGAAGGGCTATGGCGCCTATAACGCGGAATATGTTCCCCGCTTCTTTACCCTTTCGCCCACCCTGCAAAACTACCGGGATGCCTTTACCGCCGTCCCACTGGGACGTTATTTCGCAAACACGCTGATCTTCACGCTGGCCACCACGGCCATAATGCTGGCGGTGATCGTGCTGGCGGCCTTCGCCTTTTCCCGTCTGGAATTCAAGGGTAAAAATCTGGTCTTCACCCTCTTTCTCGCGCTGATGATGATCCCCAACGAACTGGTCATCATCACCAATTTCCAGACCATCACCGACTGGGGCATGCGCAACACCTTCTGGGGTCTGATCCTGCCCTCGGTGACCTCGGTGTTCTACATCTATCTGCTCAAGGAAAATTTCGCCCAGATTCCCGACGAACTTTATTACGCCGCCAAGATTGACGGCACCTCGGATCTGAAATATCTCTGGAAAGTAATGATCCCCATCTGCCGGCCCACGCTGGTCACCGTTACCATTCTCAAAATCATCGAGTGCTGGAACGCCTATGTCTGGCCGCGGCTCATCACCGACGATCAAGCCTATTTTCTGGTGTCCAACGGCATTCAGGAGATCCGGGAAAACGGCTTCGGCCGGGAAAACATTCCCGCCATGATGGCTGCCGTGGTGGTCATTTCCGTGCCGCTGATCGTACTGTTTCTTCTCTTCCGCAAAAAGATCATGGCCGGCGTGGCCGGAGGAGGGACAAAGGGATGAGCACGCTTTGGAAACGCATTGTGCCGCTGCTGGCGGCGCTTCTGACCGCGGCCGCGCTGGGCGGCTGCCACGGGGCGCGAAGTCTGGACGCCTTTTCCGTACCGGAGGCATTTGACCTCTCCCGCTCTTATACGATCACCTTCTGGGCCAAAAACGACACCAACAAGACCCAGACCGCCATTTACGAACGAGCCATCAGGGATTTTGAGGCGCTCTATCCCAACATCCGCGTCAATCTGCGACTGTATACCGACTATGGCAAGATCTATAACGATGTCATCACCAACATCGCCACCAACACCACTCCAAACGTCTGTATCACCTATCCCGACCATATCGCCACTTATCTCACCGGCTCCAACGTGGTGGTGCCGTTGGATGAACTGTTCGACGACGCAAAATACGGGCTGGGCGGCAGCGAACTGCTTTTTGACGGTCCCGCCCGGGAAGAGATCATTCCCAAGTTTCTGGGGGAAGGCGTCATCGGCGGACACTCTTACGCCATTCCCTTCATGCGTTCCACCGAGGCCTGCTACGTCAACAAGACGTATGTGGAAAAGCTGGGCTACACCCTGCCCGACGTGCTCACCTGGGATTTTATCTGGGAGGTTTCGGACGCGGCGGCGCAAAAGGACGCCGACGGGATATATCCCGTCAACGGGCAAAAGGTGATGATCCCCTTTATCTACAAATCCACCGACAACATGATGATCCAGATGCTCCGGCAAAAGGGCGCGGATTATTCCAGCGAAGATGGCGGCATCCTGCTCTTCCACGACGGCACCAAATCGCTTTTGCAGACAGTGGCCGCCCATGTGCGCCGAGGCGCGTTTTCCACCTTCAAGATCTCCAGTGATCCGGCCAACGTCCTCAACGCGGGCCAGTGCGTCTTTGCAGTAGATTCCACGGCGGGCTCCACCTGGATGGGTTCGGACGCCCCTCTGTCCGACATCAGCGCCGACAAGATCGTCCGATTTGAAACGGCGGTCTATCCCGTTCCTCAGTTTGACCCTGCCGCGCCTCAGATGATCTCACAGGGGCCGTCGGTCTGCGTCTTTAACAAGGCCGACCCGCAGGAGGTGCTGGCCTCGTGGCTGTTCGCCCAATATCTGCTCACCAATCAGGTGCAGATCGCCTACGCCCAAACCGAGGGCTATGTCCCCGTCACCGAAAAAGCGCAAAGCGACCCCGCCTATCAGGCTTATCTGCACCATGAAGGCTCGTCGGACGCGCTTTATTACGAGGTGAAGCTCAAGGCCGCGGCCCTGCTGGCAGAGCATGTAGACGACACCTTCGTCACCCCGGTATTCAACGGTTCGGCTTCCCTGCGGGACGCCGCGGGCCAGCTCATCGAAAGCACGGTAAAATCCGTCAAGCGGGGAGAAACGGTGGACGACGCTTATTTTAACAGGCTCTTTTCCGACGTGACGGCTCTCTACCGTCTGGATCGGGGCAGCCGTCCCACAGGCGGGCGGACCGAAGTGGGGCCGCTGCCCGCCACGGCAAAGCGCCTGCTGGCGGCGCTTTGTGCTGCCTGGGTGCTGATCGGCTGCATCTTTTTGCGGCAGCAAATTAAAAAGCGCCGGAAAAGCAGCCGCTGAAACAAAAAATCGGCAATAACAATCTTGATTTCCCGACAAATTATTGTATAATAGCAGTTGGCAAGTTATTTGCCCGTAAGGATCTATCACAACAGAAAAAGGAGAACCGACATGAAAAAGTGGATCGCATTGTTTTTAGCGCTCACCATGGTCTTCTGCTTTGCCGCCTGCGGCAAAGAGGATACCGACGTCAAGTCCGAGGGCGTCATGACCTACGCCGAGTACGCCGCCGCCGAGCTGGACAGCCAGGTAGTGGTGGAAACCTATGTTCAGGCCAAGCAGTCCTGGTGGGACAACAAGGCCACCGTGTATACCCAGGACAAAGACGGCGCCTATTTCCTTTACAACATGAGTTGCTCCGAGGCCGACTATGAAAAGCTGACCCCGGGCACCAAGATCAAGGTCACTGGCTACAAGTCTGAGTGGTCCGGCGAGGTGGAGATCATTGACGCCACCTTTGAGATCGAGGACGGCAATTACATCGCTCCCGTTACCGACGTCACCGCCCTTCTGGGCAAGGACGAGCTGGCCGAGCATCAGAATCAGTTCGTTTCCTTTAAGGGTATGACCATCGAGGCCATGGACGACGGCGTTTCTCCCTTCTATTACAGTTGGGACAACTCCGGCCAGCCCGGCACCGACGCTGACCTGTATTTCAACGCCTCGGTCAACGGCGAAACCTATTCCTTCGTGGTGGAGTATTATCTCTGCAACGAGACCACCGAGGCTTATCAGGCCGTCACCGCTCTGCAGGTGGGCGACAAGGTGGATCTGGAGGGCTTCCTGTACTGGTACAACGGCTCCCAGCCCCACATCACCGCCGTCAGCCCCGCCAAATAAACCTTTTGACAAAAAAACGAACGAGCCCCGGCCTTTGGGCCGGGGATTTTTCATCAAAGTAAGTCGGAAAGGGTCTGTTCGATCACGCGGGCAAACTGTTCCAGCCCGGTTTTGTCCTCTTCGGTAAAGCGGGCGGGATACGGGCTGTCGATGTCCAAAACACCCGCCACGCCGGTCTTTCCATGGAGCGGAACGACGAGCTCCGAGCGGGATGCGCTGTCGCAGGGAATGTGCCCGGGAAAGGCGTGAACATCGTCCACAAGCTGGGTTTTGTCCTGTGCGGCCGCCGTGCCGCAGACGCCCTTTCCCAGCGGGATCTCGATACAGGCGGGTCTGCCCTGAAAGGGCCCCAGCACCAGGGTTTCACCCTCCAGCAGATAAAACCCCGCCCAGTTGATCCGTTCCAGCGAGGCAAAGAGCAGCGCCGAAAGATTGCTGAGATTCGCCGTGAGATGGGGCACATCCTGGATGAGCGCCCGCGCCTGTTCCCAAAGAAGGGGATAACCGGGAAACCTGTCATATACGCTCTGCTCTTCCATAAAAATCCTCCTGTTTTCACAAAAGCCTTCTTTCCGCTGATTGTAACACACGCAGGCGAAAATCGCAACACCCCCGCTCCAATCGGGGGCTTTTTCTTGACACCGTTTTCCCATCTGTTATAATAAGTCTGTACGATCGCTGATATCCCGCCGTTTGCGGCGGCTGCCCTGGAGGAATGATTATGGAAACAAGACCTTTTGTGCCCTGGGAACAGATGAACGCGTTTATGATCGACGTGTTCAAGGCGTATGGCGTGCCCGAAGAGGACGCCCGCATCTGCGCCGACGTGTTGCTGGAATCTGACCGGCGCGGCATCGAAAGCCACGGCTGCAACCGTTTCAAGCCCATTTATATCGACCGCATCGTCAACGGGACGCTGCTTCCCGTCACCAAGATCGACATTGTGAAGGAAACCCCCACCACCGTGGTGATGGACGCCAACAACGGCATGGGCATGGTGGCCAGCCACCGGATGATGGAACTGCTCATCGAAAAAGCCCGCACCTACGGCATGGCGGGCGGCGCAATTTTCAATTCCACCCACTACGGCATCGCCGGCTATTGGACTACCATGGCGGAAAAGGCCGGGATGATCGGCATTTCCGGAACCAACGCCCGCCCCTCGGTTGCGCCCACCTTCGGCGTGGAGCCCATGATGGGCACCAACCCTCTGACTTTTACCATGCCCACCGACGAGGATTTCCCCTTCAATTTTGACTGCGCCACCAGTACCGTGCAAAACGGCAAGATTGAATATTACGAGCGCAGCGGAAAACCCACCCCCGCCGGTCTGGTGATTACCAAAGACGGCGGCACCATGACCGACTCCGGCGCCATTCTGAAAGAGATGCGCAAGGGCAACTGCGCTCTGCTGCCTCTTGGCGGCCTGGGCGAAAGCACAGGCGGCTACAAGGGCTACGGCTTCACCACCATCGTGGAGATCCTCTCCGCCGCGCTGGCGGGCGGACCCTACATGAAGGCGCTCTCGGGCAAAAATCCAGACGGCACCAACCGGATGTATCGGCTGGGACACTTTTTCTTCGTCATCAACCCCGAATTCTTCATGGGCCTCGACACCTTCAAGACCACCGCGGGCGGTATCCTCCGAGATCTGCGGGCCAGCGAAAAGGCCCCCGGCGAGGAGCGCATTTATACCGCCGGCGAAAAGGAACATCTGGCCTGGCTGGAGCGCAAGGACAAGGGCGTTCCCGTGGGCGAAAGCATCCAGAAGGAACTGGTGGAGCTGCGCAACAAGTGGAATCTCCCCTATCATTTCTCCTTTGAAGACTAAGCGGGCGTGAAGCCTGCCGCCGTTCTCCTTGCATCAAACGACCCCCGGCGGATCTGCTCCGCCGGGGGTTTTGCGCAGGCGCCAAATGGCCATGCTATAAATCTGACAGGGATGGTTCGCATCTCACAGGGTGGAACACACTTCAAATTCCCGGAATCCGAGGTCAAGACAAGGCCGGTTCGTTTGGCCGTATTCTTCATAACGCCCCATCGAAACGGTTTTTACCCGAAGGAACGGACGCCGCGCGCTTTAGCGGCAGAAGCGGCCGTTTCAGGCAAATCTTGTCCAAATCTGCCGATGATTTATTCCGCTTTCCAAAGGCCGTGCAGGTTGCAGTAGGCATACAACGCCTCCACGCCGTCTCCCTCGCACAGGCGGAAGCATGCTTTTGGCTCCTGCCCCGGCAAAAGATGCTTGATCTGAACGCCCTGCCGGGTCTGCAGCGCGATCCATTCGATATAATGCACGTCCAGCATGGGATGCGCCGCCGCGCCCACGGTGACGGTCACGGTATCGCCCTGCGCCGTGAAGACGGGAACGTGCTTTTCCAACGATGCATCGGTGGTACCGGGGATCAGTTCGGTCATATTCTGACCACAGCACACCACGGGCACGCCGCTATCCTGAAGTTTGGCGACGATGTTTCCGCAATGCGCGCAAATATAGAATTTCAATTCCATTTTCACATCTCCGGCTTTGTCTTACAGCACCAGCGACGGGGCGGAATACACCCGGGCCTTGAGTTCGTTATTGAGCATATACAGGCCCTTGCTGTCGCCACCGAACAGTTCCATCTTCGTAATCATATCCGCGGCATTCTTTTCTTCCTCGCCCTGCTCCTTGACGAACCAGTCCAAAAGCTGCATGGTGCGGAAATCGTGATTCTCGTAGGCGGCGGCATAAATATCGTTTATCAGGCTGGTGACATACTGCTCATGCTCCAGCGCCTTTTTCAGCGGCGTCATGTTGTCGCCACGCTCCCATTCGGGTTTGCCCACAGCCTCCAGCGTCACGGTTTCGCCGTTGTTCTGCAAATACCGGTAAAACAGCAGCGCGTGATCCCGTTCCTCCTGTGCCTGGATCTGATACCAGTTGGCAAAGCCGTCCAATCCGGCGCTCTCGTAATAGTTGGCAAAATCCAGATACAGATAGGCAGAATACAGCTCCTTGTTGATCTGATCGTTAATCAGGGCCTTTACTTTGTTGTTCATGGGCGTGTTCCTCCTTGTAATTTTTATAACATATTGCAGAAAAGGGCGCTTTTTCACGAAAAAGCACCCTCCTTTATGTTTTTACTATAACGGATTACACACTGTTTGTCAAGCGGAACCGCCATGCGTCCAGTCGATTTTACCCGTGTGCAAGTCGGATCTCGCAAAAAAAGCCCGTCTGTTCGGTTGAACAGGCGGGTTTTTCGCTAATACCCTGTAAATTCATTTAGGCTTAAAAGGTGTTATATAATGTTTCTTTATATCCGCAGGCATTAAAAAAATATAATAAAAACTTTCTTCTTGGATGTCTTCTTGGGCGTATGTATCTTCTTGGTCGTATGTATTAACATAAATACCTCCATAATAATTGCCGCCCGAGATAACTCGGGCGGCAGTGGTGGACCTGGAGGGATTCGAACCCTTGACCTCTGCGATGCGAACGCAGCGCTCTCCCAACTGAGCTACAGGCCCATAGATATCGTTCAGACACGAATTATATTATATCAAATCTTTCGAAAAAGTAAAGAGGGAAAATAAATTTTTTTCACATATTTTGTGCTCACAGGCGAATGCTAACCGAAAAACCTGTTTTTGGAGGCATTCTATGCTGGTTCCCTTTGTTCGCACGCTGATCCTGTATTTTACCGTAATTACGGCGGTGCGCCTGATGGGCAAGCGGCAGGTGGGTGAAATGCAGCCAGACGAACTGGTAATCACCATCCTGATCTCGGCGGTGATTTCCGTTCCCATGCAGGACATCGACATTCCCCTGCTTCACGGCGTTGTCCCCGTATTGACGCTGATTGCGGCCGAGGTGCTGATCTCCACGCTGTCGCTGCGGTGTCCGTGGCTGCGGCGACTGCTCTCGGGGCGGCCGGTGCCTGTGGTTCGAAAGGGCGTAATCGACCAAAAGGCCCTGCGGGAGCTGCGCTTCAGCGTGGACGATCTGCTGGAGGAACTGCGTCTGGCGGGGCTGTTCGATCTGCGGGAAGTATGCTTCGCCCAAGTGGAAACCAACGGACGGCTGAGCGTTTTGCCGGAAAGTGACTGCGCCCCCGCCACCCCCAAGCAGCACGGTCTGACCGTATCTCCCGCCTCCGTCCCCGCGCTCATCATCGCTGACGGCGAGGTGCGGGAAAACGCACTGCGGCAAATCGGAATGGACCGGGCGGCGCTGGAGACAATTCTCCGGGCAAGAGGCTTGAAAAGCCCCGATCAGGTATTTCTGCTGTGCGCCGACCCGGGAGGCGACATTCTTCTGCTGCGAAAGGAGTGATAATATGCGTTGGCGTGTAGCGGTAGCCGCCGGACTTCTGGCGGCAGTTTTACTGGCGGGATCGGCGCTGCAAGCCCACACAATGCGGCTGTGCGGCGCGATCATCGTCCCGCTGGAGCAGACGGCAGAGGCGCTTTCTTCCAGGAAAGGCGTTTCCCTTGACAGCATCAAGGCCGCAAGGGAAAACTGGCATTTATCCCTCCCCTATTTTTCCGCGCTCATCACCCACGAATGGCTGGATGGCGTGACGGAGGGGCTGGCCCGCGCCGAAGGATTTCTTTTGTGCGGGGAAGACAGTGAAGCACTGGCCGAGATTCGTTCGCTGCTGATCCTACTGACACGGATCACGGAATATGACAAGCTCTCGCTGCGTAATATCCTGTAAAGACACTTTGCGCCGAACACGGAGAGAGGGCGATGAAATGGAACTGCTGAATGCCTTGAGCCGCGCCGTCTGGGGCGCGCCGATGATCCTGCTTCTTTTGGGGGCGGGTCTGTATCTCTCGATCCGCACCGGCTTTCCCCAGATCATCCACTTTCCGCAGGTGCTGCGGCATACGTTTGGCTCGATGGCGCAAAGAAACGGCAAGGCCGGGGGCGTTTCTCCCTTTCAGGCCACCTGCACGGCGCTGGCGGGCGCCGTTGGGACGGGAAACATCGCCGGGGTTGCGGGCGCGGTGGCGCTGGGCGGACCGGGGGCCGTGTTCTGGATGTGGGTCTCGGCGGCGCTGGGTATGTGCACAAAATATTGCGAGGTAACGCTGGCGGTGCGCTTTCGCCGCCGGGGACCGAAGGGAGAATGGCAAGGCGGCCCCATGCTCTACATACGCGACGGGCTTGGCCGCAGGGGCGCTCCGCTGGCGGTGCTGTTCGCGCTGTTTACGCTTCCCGCTTCGCTGGGCATCGGCTGCATGGCGCAGGTCAACACTGCCGCCACAGCCATCAGCGGCGCAGCCGCTTCCTTTTTCCCGCTGCGGCCAGAGCAGAAAACACAGCTCCTCTGGGGCGTTTCCCTTCTTTGTGCCGCCGCTGCCGCGGCGGTGATTCTGGGCGGCGTGGAACGGCTGGCGGAGGTGACTTCCCGCATTGTGCCCGCCATGGCGCTTTTGTATCTGGCCGCCGCGCTGACGGTCATTCTGCTGCGGGCGCAAGAGCTTCCCCTCATATTCCGCGCCATCCTTCAGGGCGCTTTCGATCCCGCTGCCGTCACAGGCGGAGCCGCCGGAATCGGGCTCCGGCAAACCGTCGGCCGGGGGATCAGCCGGGGACTTTTTTCCAACGAGGCGGGTATGGGCTCTTCTCCCATCGCCCACGCCTCAGCAAATGCCCGGCATCCCGCCGAGCAGGGGCTTTGGGGCATTTTTGAAGTGTTTGCGGACACAATGGTGATCTGTACCGTAACGGCGCTGGTGATCCTGCTGGGCGTGGGAGTCGAACGCGTCCCCTACGGCGCCGACCCCGGCGCGGCGCTCACCGTGCGGGGCTTTCAGGCTGTGTTCGGCGGCAGGGCGCCCAGTCTGCTGGTGGCTTTCGCACTGACGGTCTTTGCCCTGTCCTCGCTGCTGGCGTGGTCGTTTTACGGCAGTCGCTGCGCCGAATATCTATTGGGAGCACGGGCGGCGAAAGCCTATCAGGTTGTCTTTTGCCTTGCGGCGGCTCTGTCCGGCCCGGTTCGTCTGCAAGCGGTATGGGCGCTGTCCGACCTGTTCAACGGGCTGATGGCGATTCCCAATCTCATCGGTGTTCTGGCCCTCAGTCCTGTGGCAGTCAGGCTGACAGGCGACTATTTTGAAAAGCGGACAGCAACCTTCTCATAACACAAAAAGCAGGCGCCAGCGCCTGCTTTTTTGTTACGTTTCGCTTGCCAAAAGACGATTGAGTTCTTCCATAAAACTGTCAATGTCCTTAAACTGACGATAGACCGAGGCAAAACGCACATAGGCCACCTGATCCACATGTTTGAGTTCGTCCATCACCAATTCTCCCACCCGCTCCGAGGGGATCTCGCGATCCATGGAGTTGAGCAGATTCTGCTCAATATCGGTAACCACCTTTTCCAGCGTGTCCAGCGAAACAGGACGCTTTTCGCAGGCGCGGAGCAGACCGTTGAGGATCTTGTTGCGGTCGAAAGCCTGCCGGGATCCGTCGCGCTTGACCACCACCAGCGGAACGCTCTCCACGGTTTCGTAAGTGGTAAACCGCTTTCCGCAGGAAAGACACTCTCTCCGGCGGCGAATGCTGTTGCTCTCGTCGGTGGGACGGGAATCAATGACCTTGCTTTCGGGATACGCACAATAAGGACAGCGCATAAAAGCACCTCGTTTCCGATATTCTGTTTCCATTATACGCGCAAAGGCAAAGAATCGCAAGGGTTTCTTTTACGTCCCGGTTCTCCCGCTGCGCCCGCTCCAGCGTGACCGCCTTTGCCGAAGATCTTCCGCGGTTCTCCCCCGATCCGCCGGATGCGTTCCCGGATCCGCTGTCTCTGCGTCCGGTTTTCCTCCATCATCCGCCCGATTGTCCTCTGGCGCTGAACAGTTACCCACGTTTTTTCCGTCTGGGGCTTCCCAAGCGGACACTTTTTCTGTATAATGAAAAAAAGCGCCCTTCTTGCAGGCGCGCTTGTGAAGCGACCCCAATTGACTGGAAAGGAGCCGTTCTTTGTGAAATCATTCAAATTGACCATGCGCCAGCTCATCGGCGTCCTGGTGATCTGCTCTCTGATCCTGTATGTGGTGCATTACCTGATCTTCCGGGATTTTCACCACATCGCCATCTTTTTTGTCCACGATCTGGCCTTTTTGCCGCTGGAGGTCATTTTGGTATCGCTGGGGCTCGACCGGCTGATTGAAAGCACCCACGAAAACGAGATCAAAAGCAAAACCAGCATCATCGAGACCCTGTTTTTCAATGAATCGGGCAGCCGCATCCTGCGGTATCTCATCCGCTTTGACCCTGACGCGAAAAAACTGGCTACCATGCTGAATCTTAGCATGGACTGGCGTCCCTCAAACTATGCCGCCGCCGGACGGCAGCTCAAGCTCTATCCCTTTGAGCTGGACGCAGACAGGCTGGATTTTTACGGCATCCATTATCACCTCAACGAGCATATGGCGTTCTACCGGAATATTCTGGAAAACCCAGCTATGACGCAATCCAACCGGTTCACCGAGATGGTGATGAACATCTATCTGCTGGGCGAAGAGTTGGAGGGCCGTACCGATCTTTACAATCTGGCAGAGGCGGACCGCCGCTTTTTGGGCGAGCTGCTGCGGCAGATCTATCGGGAGCTTACCGAATATTGGCTGGACAACGCTTATAACCACAGTCTTCACCACAAGACCCGCCTCCACCATCTGGTGGTCACAAATCCTTTTATCGAATAATACGCGCCCGACGGCGCGATTGACGCAAGAACGGAGCGCCCCAGGCCCTCCGTTCTTTTCTTTGTTTCGTGCTATTCCTCGCTGTCCAGCACCGCGCCGCTTTTGTCGATAATCAAGGCACGGAAATGATGGGCGCGGGCAAAGTCCAGCGCCTCCTGCGGCTCCATCAGAAAAAGCGCCGTGGAATAGGCGTCGGCAAGGCCGCTGTCGTCCAGAACCACGGTGGCTGAAAGCAGCTTGTCCGCGGGATACAATGTGGCGGGGTCGATGATGTGACAATAGGTCTTGCCGTCTACCGTCAGATTGCGCTCATAACCGCCGGAGGTCACCAGCGCGGTATCGGAGGCTTCCAGCTGCGCGGCCAGCGCCGCGCCGTCCTCCGACTGCGGGTCGCGGACGCCCACCCTCCAGGGCCGGCCGCCGGCCTGTCCCCGTGCGATCACGTTTCCTCCCGCGGATAGGACGAAATCGGTATAGCCCGCCTGCACCGCCGCGTCGGCCGCCCGCTGAGCGGCCCATCCCTTTGCCACGGCGCCCACGTCCAGCGACATGGCGGGATCCAACAGCGTCACCGTGTTTGTTTCGGGATCGAGGCGCAGATTCTTCATGCCACAATGCTCCCCCGCCGCCCGCAGGGCGC
>JAFZPW010000182.1 GCA_017552495.1 Clostridia bacterium
CCGATGTCGAGCCCGAGTTCGAGATGGTGGGCATGAAGGCCATCAGCAAATATGAGCTGGCCATCGAACTCACCAAGGCGTGCCCCTATTTCCTGTCCCGCCTGACCTATAACTGGGGCTATCCCACCTGCGCCAAGTTCCTGGAGGAGCAGGGCGAACGCTTCGGCACCAACAACAAGACCATCCTTTACTGCGGCGCGTTCCTGTGCAAGGAGTGGGAGCAGAACTCCTATTTCATTGAAGAACGCAATCCCGAATATTGGGACATTGATGATATCCATGTGGAGCGCATTGAGAACCGCTACAACGCCGAGGCCAATACCCTGGCTCCCGAGGCGCTGCTGCGCGGCGAGGTCACTTACGCCGACATCCCAACCACCCAGATTGACGAATGGCTGAGAGACCCCGAAAAGGCCAAACTCATCCGGCCCAACCGTCCCGGTTCTTACAGCTATTTTTATCTGATTAACTGCATGCCCACCTATGAAGAGAAAAAGGTTGACGGCTATCAGTTGAGCCACGCACAGTGGACGGCCGCCGCCAACAACCTGAACTTCCGCAAATCGCTGTTCTGGGGTCTGGATCGTGTTCGCGCCATTTCCACCTATGATCCCCACACCCCCGAAACCTATGAGCTGCGCACCATCACCCCCAAGAACTTCTGCGCCGCCGACGGTAAGGATTTCACCGATTTTGACGAGTTGAAGGAGTACACCGAGAACTCCCAGTATCAGCCCGATAAGGCCCGGGAATACCGGGATAAAGCCATTCAGGAACTGAAGGCTCAGGGCGTTACCTTCCCCATCGTCGCGTATATGCCCTATATGACTGACTCCAATCAGGTGGAGCTGGCACAGGTGGTGTCGCAGCAGATCGAAAAGGACCTGGGCTCTGACTATATCAAGTTCGTGCTGGAAGGCTATCCCTCCACCGATTATCTGGCCACCACCCGCCGCGCCGGCAACTATTCCTTTATGATGTCCTACTGGGGCCCCGACTATGCAGACCCCGAGACCTGGACCGACCCCTTCAACCTGGGCCAGGCATATAACTACTGGTGGCATCTGGACGGCATGGCCACCCAGACCGACGAAAACGACCCCGCTGGCCGCAAGGGCCGCCGCGAATACGACGAGACCTACTGGAAGAACTTCCCCTACAACGAGATGGTTCGGGAGGCTTCCGCCGAGGTCAACGACCTGAGCAAGCGGTATCACGCCTTTGCCAAGGTCGAGGCCTATCTGCTGGACAACGCCGTTGTGATGCCCTTGGGCACGCTGGGCGGCTGCGGTTATCTGGCGTCTTACATGAATCCCTTCGAGTCGCAGTTCGCTCCCTTCGGTATGTCGGATTCCCGTTATAAGTATCAGGTGGTTATGAAGAACCCCATGGATACCGAAACTTATCTGGAGAAGCTGCCCATCTGGGAGGCTGAGCGTGCCGAGCGTATTGCCAAGGCGCAGGCCGAAGGCAAGGATTATTGATCGAGGCATCCCGTCCCTGCAGAATTTCCAATCAAAGTTAAATCGCAAACGGAGAGCCCCCGTTTGGGGGCTCTCTCCGTATCATTTCAAACGTTTCAAATAAAGGGGTGACGCTTTTGCTACGATATACGCTTGGGCGACTGGGCCGCGCGATGATTACCATGTTTCTGGTGTTGTCCATCGTTTTCATGCTGATGCGCCTGCTGCCGACAGACACCTATTTCGGCGGCCGATCCGACACCATGAGCGATACGATCAAGGAAAACATCTTAAAACAGCTTGGCCTGTTTGATCCCTGGTATGTGCAACTGGGGAATTTTTGGAAAAATCTTCTGTTTCACGGCGATCTGGGAGAATCCATTGTGATCCAACAGGGCGTGAAATGTGTCGATCTGATTATTCCAAAGGCCAAATGGTCGTTCCAATTCGGCGCCATCGCCATGGTGTTCCAGATGCTCATCGGTTATTCCATGGGCGTTTTGATGGCCCGGTGGAAGGGAAAATTCTTTGATTCCGCGGGCAATCTTTACATTTTGCTTATTAACGCGCTGCCGCAGGCGGTGTATTTCCTGTTTATCCAGCTTTATTTGTCTAAGGTGCTGGGCCTGCCCATGTTCTTTGAACGTTACAATCTGGCCAGCCGCATTTTGCCCATCCTCTGCCTGTCGCTGGGCGGCATCGCCTCCAACGCCATGTGGATGCGCCGCTATATGGTGGACCAGATGAATCTGGACTATATCCGGCTGGCCCGGGCCAAGGGCATGACATCGTCGCAGGTGGCCTTTCGTCATGTGATGCGCAACGCGTTTATCCCCATGGCACAGAGCCTTCCCACCACGCTTTTGTTCACCATTTCCGGCTCACTTTACGTGGAGTCGCTGTTTTCCATCCCCGGCATGGGCGGACTTTTGATTACATCCATCCAGCGGCAAGACAACACCATGGTGCAGGCGATGGTGCTGCTCTATTCCGCCATCAGCGTGATCGGCCTGCTGCTGGGCGATATCATGATGATGGTCTGCGATCCCCGCATCTCGCTGGTGAAGAAGGGAGGCAGCCGCTGATGATCCACAAGGATAAAAACGCCCGGGAGAAGATCCGCCGGGAGGAAGAAGAACACGGCGTTCCCATGTTCCGCGGCTTTAAGGATCACAAGATCGAAAAGCTGGGCAAGGGATTTGAAGAAACCGACCAGTTGGAGGAACTGAAACGGCAGCCCTCTCCCGATGACGATACTGTCTTTTGCGATGACGGCACCACGCCTATCACCGAGGATCTGTTCACCGAGGCGGAATACAACGCCGAGGAGGCCGAACGCTCGGGGTATTCCAATTATTCGTATTGGGGCAGCACGCTGCGGGTCTTTCTAAAGAAAAAGATTTCGGTGATTTTGCTGGTCTTTTTGGTTGTGCTGCTGCTGTTTACCTTTGTCCAGCCGCTGCTCCCCAATCAGAAGGATCCGCTGAAGATCCACACCACCGTTGTCACCGACAGCCAAGGCTTCTCCAAGGAGGAAAATCTCCGCAACGTCCAGCCCAACAAGGAGTTTTGGTTCGGCACCAACTCCATCGGCCAGGATCTGTGGTCCCGCATCTGGCGGGGCACGCGAACCTCGCTGTTCATCGGCCTGTGCGTGGCGATTACCAACAATATCATCGGCATTGTTTTGGGCTCGATCTGGGGCTACGCCCGCAAGATGGACTGGCTGTTTACCGAGATCTACAATCTGTTCGACAACATTCCCTATACCATTTTGCGGATGCTGCTGCTGTATATCATGCGCCCCAGCCTCAAAACCATGATCTTCGTCATGTGCCTGACGGGATGGATCGGCATGTCCAAGTATATCCGCAACCAGATTTTGATCTACCGCGACCGGGAATACAATCTGGCCTCCCGCTGCCTGGGCACTCCCAGTCTGCGGATCATTCTCAAGAACATTTTGCCGCAGTTGGTGTCGGTTATCATGCTGCAAACGGCGCTTGCCATTCCCGACGCCATCGGCTCCGAGGTGTTCCTTACCTATATCGGTCTGGGACTTCCCATCTCGCTGCCGTCGCTGGGCAATCTGATCAACGAGGGCCGCAAGGTGATGCTTGTGCCGTCGCAGCGGTATCAGTTGATTTTCCCTGTGATCGTGGTGGCGGCCATCACCATCTCGTTCTATGCGCTGGGTAATGCGTTTGCGGACGCTTCCGACCCGCGGAACCATCGTTAAGGGGGAGGGAAGAGTATGCATGAAAAGAAGCAAGACGTGATTCTGCGCGTCAAAGATCTGGTGGTCAAGTTCAATCTGCGCGGTCAGGTGCTGACGGCCATCCGCGGCATCAGCATGGATCTGCACAAGGGCGAGAGCCTTGCCATCGTGGGCGAATCTGGCTCGGGCAAGAGCGTGTTCTGCAAGACCTTTATGGGCCTTCTGGACAACAACGGCTGGGTGGATTCCGGTTCCATCGAATACGACGGACAGGATCTTGCCGCTTTTAAAAAGGAAAAGGAATGGATCCATATCCGCGGCAAAAAGATCGCCATGGTGTTTCAGGATCCCATGACCTCGCTCAATCCCCTCAAGTCTGTGGGAAAGCAGATTCAGGAGGCCTTTACTCTGCACAACAAGGTGAGCGCCGCCGAAGCGAAGCAGCGCACGCTGGAGCTGCTGGCCGACGTGGGCATCCCCGAGCCCGAGCGCCGCTATAAGCAATATCCTCACGAGTTTTCCGGCGGTATGCGCCAGCGGGTGGTCATTGCCATCGCCATGGCCTGCGTGCCCGAAATTCTGATCTGCGACGAGCCCACCACCGCGCTGGATGTGACCATTCAAGCGCAGATTCTGGAGCTTTTGAAGGCGCTGCAGCGGAAATACGGACTGACCATCATCTATATCACCCACGATTTGGGCGTGGTGGCCAACGTGGCCGACCGCATTGCCGTGATGTATGCCGGCGACATCGTGGAGATCGGCTCCTGCGACGAGGTGTTTTACGATCCAAAGCATCCCTATACCTGGGCGCTTTTGTCTTCGCTGCCCCAGCTTGGCGTCAAGGGCGAGGATTTGTATTCCATTCAGGGCACGCCGCCCAATCTGTTCCACGAGATCCACGGCGACGCCTTTGCTCCCCGCAATCCCAGGGCGCTCAAGGTGGATTTTGTGGCGCGGCCGCCTTATTTTGAGGTCAGCCCCACCCACAAGGCTCGCACCTGGCTGCTGGATCCCCGCTCGCCCAATGTGGAGCCGCCGGAGCATATTAAGAATATCCGCAGCATTCGGAAAATGAAGAAGGAGGACGCTGTCAATGAGCAAATCACTCGGTGAAGTTTTGGTCAGCGTCCGCAATATGGAAGTGACCTTCGGCAGTCGCAGGAATAAATTTGTGGCGGTCAAGGGAGTCAGCTTCGATATTTACAAGGGCGAGACCTTTGGTCTGGTGGGCGAGTCCGGCTCGGGCAAGACCACCATCGGCCGCGCCATCATCCGCATCAATCCCATGTCCGACGGCGAAGTGATCTATAAGGGCCAGCGCATCAGCGGAAAGATCTCCAAGGAACTGGATAAAAAAGTCACCCAACAGATCCAGATGATCTTTCAGGATCCCATGGCCTCGCTGAACGAGCGGGCAAAGGTGGACTATATCGTTTCCGAGGGCCTGATTAACGTGCGTCCCGATCTGACCCGGGAGCAGCGCGCCGAGATGGTGTCGAAGGCGTTGCTGGAGGTGGGCCTGCTGCCCGAGTTTGCCAGCCGCTTCCCCCACGAGTTTTCGGGCGGCCAGCGGCAACGCATCGGCATTGCGCGCAGTCTTATCATGGAGCCGGAGTTTATCATTGCCGACGAGCCCATCTCCGCGCTGGACGTGTCGATCCGCGCACAGGTGCTCAATCTGCTGAGCCGCCTGCAAAAAGAGCGCGGGCTGACCTATCTGTTCATCGCGCACGATCTTTCGGTGATGCGTTTTATCTGCGATCGGATCGCGGTCATTCACAAGGGCGTGATCGTGGAGCTTTCGGAGACCGAAAAGCTCTTTGAACACCCGCTGCACCCCTATACCCGCGCTCTGCTTTCCGCCATTCCGCTGCCCGATCCTGATTCGGAAAAGCGGAAGATTCTGGAGATCTATGATCCCACCCAGCACCATTACGAGACAGACAAGCCGGTTTGGACCGAGATCGAGCCGGGCCATTTCGTCATGGGCAATCAGGAAGAACTGGAGCGTTATCGCGCAAGATTGCAGGCGTAAACGCCTGAGCCAAAAGCCGGAGCGCCGCTCCGGCTTTTTTCTGCACCGAGGAGGTGTATATGAAACAACTAATCAAACCCGACCGGCTGCGGCCGGGCGACAAGGTGGCTGCGGTGAGCCTTTCCTGGGGCGCCGCCGGCGAGCCGGATATTCGCTGGCGCTATGCTTTGGGAAAAGCGCGGCTGGAGCAGGAATTCGGCTTGCGGGTGATGGAAATGCCTCACACACTGGCATCGGCGCGATACGTCAGCGAGCATCCGGAAGCCCGGTGCGCCGACCTGATGGAGGCGTTTGCCGATGACGGGATCAAGGCGGTCTTTACCGTTATCGGCGGGAACGACAGCATCCGGATGCTGCCCTATGTAAATTTTTCCGTTTTGCGGGAGCACCCCAAAATTTTCACCGGCTATTCCGACGGGACGGTTACGGATTTTTTCTGTCTGCACGCAGGAATCGCCAGCTTTTACGGCGCGCATGTGCTTAACGACTTCGGCGAGCCGGGGCAGATGCACCCCTACACCCGCCGGATGGTGCGGCGGCTGCTTTTTGATCCGTCGCCTGTAGGCGAAATCGAGGCTTGCGGCATGGTCAGCCGCTCTGAACTGCCCTGGTCGGAAAAAGCACAACCCGCAAGGCGGTGTTTTGTGCCAGATACGGGCTATCGCCCTTTGCAGGGCGGCATGGCGGAAGGGCGGCTCCTGGGCGGCTGCTTCGAGGTGTTCCCCGACGTATGGGACCTGTTCCCGCCGCCGGAGGCGTGGGAGAACGTAATTTTTTTCTTTGAGATCTGCGGTACGCCCACCGAGGAGCACTATCGCGCCTGCCTGCGGAAATATGGAGAAATGGGCATTTTACAGCGCATCTCCGGCTTGTTGATGGGCAAACCGCTGGGCGGCCCCGCCGCCGAGCGGCTTTACGACCGGGTGACGCTGGAGGTGCTGAAGGAATATGGCAGGGGCGATCTTCCC
>JAFZPW010000183.1 GCA_017552495.1 Clostridia bacterium
GCAAGGCCGCGTTTTTCAACCTGTAACGCATTCATCGAAAGCACCCGCCCGGAGAGCGCAGCTCTTCCGGGCGCGTTGCGCCCGCGCCGGCGAGTGCCGGCGTCCGCGCAGGGAGCGGCAGGCGTGCCGCGACCGGAGCGTATGAAATAAAAAAGGGCTCCCGCAAAGCCTGCTTTGCGGGAAATGCTGAGCGAAGCCGCCAGATATCTGGGCAAGGCCGCGTTTTTCAACCTGTAACGCATTCATCGAAAGCACCCGCCCGGAGAGCGCGGCTCTTCCGGGCGGGTTTGTTAAAAAAACAAAAGGCCCCGCCGGCTTTGCGGCGGGGCATTTCAAAATGTTTCAAATCAGGCCCTTTTCCTTGCAGACTTGCCGGAAAAAGGCGTAGTTTTCTTCCAAAAGAGCGGGAGTGTCCAGTTCATAGGGACAATGAGAAGCGCAAAGATTGCAGTGGAGGCATTGTTCGATGGTGGACATTTTTTCGATCCACTCCGGCGTGGTGTAGTCCTGCCAGGGGGCGCGGCCCAGCATCAGCCGCATCCGGGCGGCGGTGGAGATGGGGATCCCCACGGGACAGGTGGCCATGCAGTAGCCGCAGCCCCGGCAAAAGCCGCCCTTGAGCTCCGCCTTGTCCTTGGCGATGACGGCGCGGAGCTCGTCCGTCAGCGTGACGCCTTCCCGGGCGGCGGTGAGGAAATCCTCCAGCTCCCGCTGTTTCTGAACACCCCAGATGGGCACTACGTTATCGTATAGGGTGAAAAAGGCGTAAGCCGCCCGAGGACTGGAGATCAGCCCGCCGCTCATGCCCTTCATGGCGATGAGGCCCACGTTGTGCTCCCGGCACAGGTCGATGAGGGTGAGATCCTCGTCCGAGGCCAGATAGCACAGGGGAAACTGGACGGTGTCGTACAAACCGCTTTTGACGGCTTCCACCGCAACGGGTAGGCGATGGGTGGTGATGCCGATGAAGCGGGTCTTCCCGGCGGCGCGGGCCTCCAGAAGGGCATGATAAGCGCTGCCGGGATCGGTTGTGTCGGGCAGTTCTGATAGACAATGGAGCTGCCAGATGTCCACGTGGTCGGTCTTGAGATTGTACAGCGAGGTTTCCAGGTCGGCCAGGGCGGCGGCCTTGGTGCGGCCCATGGTCTTGGTGGCCAGCACATAGTCATCCCGCCGGTGCGAGATGGCAAGGCCGATCTTTTCTTCGCTGTCGGTATAGGCGCGGGCGGTGTCGATGAAATTCACGCCCTGGTCCAGCGCATCGTTCAATATGGCGGCGGCCTCTTCCGCCGGAATGCGTTGGATGGGAAGCGCGCCGAAGCCGTTTTCGGCTACGGAAAGGCCGGTGCGGCCCAGAATCTTTCGTTTCATGAAAAAACCTCCCCGTTTATTGGAATTCGCTTTGAAAACAAGCGTGGCGTGCCGGGCGTTACAGCGCCAGGATGATATCCTGCGCCGCGTGGGCGCAGGCATAGGCGCGCCCGTCGGCGGCGGGGGCGGAGGAGCCCTGCATCAGCGCGTAGATCTTGATCTTGGGCTCGGTGCCCGAGGGACGGATCACCAGCGCCTCGCCGGTGGAAAATTCATAATACAGCACGTTGGAGCCGGAAATTTCCGTGGGAGAGATTTGGCCGGAGGCATACCGCAATCCGGCGGAATAATCCCGCCAGGCGGACACCGGCACGCCGCCGATTTCCGCGGGAGGAGCCTGCCGCAGCGCGTCCATGATGCGGGCCATGCGGCGCATTCCGTCTTCCCCGGGGAGCATGACGTTGACGGTGTTTTCGCCGTATACGCCGTATTTCTTCCAGATTTCCTCCAGTCCGTCGAGAACGGTCATGCCCCGGCGGTGATACCAGGCGGCCATTTCGCATAAAAGCAGAGCCGCCGCCACGGCGTCCTTGTCCCGGGCGTGGTCGCCGATCATATAGCCGATGGATTCTTCAAAGGACAGGACATAGTGATACACGCCCTCTTTTTCCAGTTGGGCCAGCTTTTCAGCCATGTATTTGAAGCCGGTGAAGGTGTTGAAGCAGGCGGCGCCGCTGGCCTCCGCGATCTTCTGAGCCAGCGGAGTGGTGACAATCGTTTTAATCAAAGCGGGATGATCGGGCAGGAGGCCCTTTTCGGCTCCCGCCGTGAGGATATAGTGGAGCAAAAGCGCTCCGGTGCGGTTGCCGGTGATGGGGATGTATGCGCCGGTCCTGTCCCGGGCCACGATGGCGATCCGGTCGGAATCGGGATCGGTGCCGATGATAAAGGGCGCGTCGTGCCGCTTTGCCAGCTCAATGGCCATGGCAAAGCCTGCGGGCTCCTCGGGATTGGGACTTTCCAGCGTGGGAAAGGAGCCGTCGGGCGAAAACTGTTCCGGCACGGGAAGGAGCTGCCGCAGTCCGGCACGCTGGAGCACCTGGGGCACGGCGAAGCCGCCCACGCCGTGGAAGGCGGAATACACCACGCGGAAATCGTCGCCGGCCAGCGCCAGATTTTCGGGCGCCACGGCGCATTTCAAAACGGCGGAGAGAAACAGCTCGTCAAAATCCTCCTCCAGCCAGGTCAGCGGCGCGGGATGATCGCAGGCGAGGCGGGGGGAGAGGGGATCGATGCCCGCCATCTTTTCGGCCACCAGCGCCGCTTTGTCCGGCGGAAGCTGGGCGCCGCCGTTCCAATAGACCTTATAGCCGTTATAGGCCTTGGGGTTGTGGCTGGCGGTGACGTTGATGCCCGCCGCCGCGTCAAAATGCCGCACGGCAAAGCTGAGTTGGGGCGTGGGGCGGCAATTCCGGAAGAGCCGCACGGGGATCCCCCGGCAGCGCATCACATGGGCGGCCTCCTCCGCGAACAGGCGGGAGTTGATGCGGCAGTCGTAGCAGATGCATACGCCCTGCTCCGCCATACCGCTTTCCAAAATAACCTGTGCGAAAGCGTCGGTGGCCTGGCGGATGATGTATTCGTTCATCCGGTTGAGGCCCATGCCCATCACACCCCGCAGTCCGGCGGTGCCGAATTCCAGCGTGCGGTAAAAACGGTCGTTGATCTCACTTTCGGTGAGCGCGGAGAGCTCGGCTCGCTGCGCTTCGGTGAGCGCGGGCGACAAACGCCAGCGGTCGTATTCCTGTTGACGGCTCATAAAAGGCTCCTTTCCCCAGACGCAAGGCGCGGCGGGTGGCTTGATTGACCATAGTATACACCAAATCGGCGGCGGTTTCCACAGGATTTTACGTTTTTTCTTGCGGAACCGGCTGCGCGGCCTTTTCTTTTTCCGCCGGATGGGTTATACTGGGATAACAGAGAAAAACGGAGGTGCGACTATGGCTGACGACCGCCATTTTGATCCTTTTGGCCGGGGGATGGCTCCCCTGCCCCGGAGAAAAACCCGCCGGGGCGGCCGCCTGCTGGCGTGGGCGGCGGGAATCCTGGCTGCGATGCTGCTGCTCACGGCCGCCGCCGTAGGAGCGGTGATCCTTTACGACTGGATGACCGGGCGGCAGGTGAGCCTGACCGGGCGAAAGGTGACCTTTCAACAAGTGCAGACCGACCGGGAAAACGCCCTTTCCATCCCGGAGATTTTTGAAAAATGCCGCGGCTGGGTCACGGAGATCACCGTTACCGATTCCGGCAGCGTAGCCATGGGAACGGGCATCGTCTTCAGCGAAGACGGTTATATCGTCACTTGCGCCCATGTGCTGGAGGGAAACGGCGGAGAAATTGCGGTCAAGACCGTGGACGGAACGACTTTTCCCGCGCAGGTGGTGGCCTCCGACGCCCAGACCGACATCGCCGTGTTGAAGGTGGCCGCCCACGGAATGGAGCCCGCCGAGTTGGGCTACGGCGGCCAGGTGCTGGTGGGCGAAACGGCGGTGGCGCTGGGCAATCCGCTGGGGCGTGGCTTTTCCGAAACGCTGACCGCCGGCGTGGTGTCGGCCCGGGAGCGCAGCGTGGTGATAGAACGGTATGAAATGTCGCTGCTGCAGTTCGACGCCGCCGTCAACAGCGGCAATTCCGGCGGCCCGCTCATCAACAGCGCGGGTCAGGTGATCGGAATGGTCAACGCCAAGATCAGCCGGGACGAGGGCGCCCGGGTGGAGGGCATCGGCTTCGCCGTCCCCATTGACCGGGTGGTGGAGGTGGCGCAGGATCTCATCCGCTATGGCTTTGTGCAGAACCGGCCGTGGCTGGGCGTAGTGGTGACCCAATACGACGGCGAATGGCCCGCCGTGCGGGTGGAGTCGGTGACGGAAGACGGCGCCGCAGACCGGGCCGGCATCCGCGCGGGCGACTGGATCCTGGCCTTCAACGGCGTGCCGATTACCAGCTATACCGTCTTAAACCGGGAAAAAGATCGCTGCGCCGTGGGTGATGCAGTGATCGTCGTGGTGCGCCGGGACGGAACCGATCTGCCGCTGGAATGCACCCTGTTTGCCATGACAGAAGCCGATCGGCCTTAAGAAAAAAGCCGGAAAAAGTTCAGAGACCGTTTACGAAACGGCAACAAATCCTGTCCGCGGTTGTGTTATGATTATTCTGCAAACAGCGAAATGCGTTTGAAATCCCCCTCTTTTTCCTTTTTCTTTCCCCAAACAGAGCACGCAAAAGCCCGCCGAAAGGCGGGCTTTTGCGTGGATGTCAACCTCCCATCAGCGGGACGGCGGAAAGATACAGGATGCTGTAAGCCGCGATGGTGGGAAGCTTGAGCAGCAGAATCAGCAGAAACCGCTTCCAGGACATCTCGGTGAGACCCGCGATGAGACACAGGGCGTCGTCGGGGAAAAAGGGCAGCAGGATGGCCGCGGCAAAGAGCCAGGTGAAACGCGTATGGTTCTCTTCCAGCCATTTGAAATAGTTCAGTCGGGTTTGCTCGGAAACCAGACGATGCACCAGCGGACGCCCCCATCGCTTGGCGATGGCGAAATTGATGGCCGAGCCCAGAAGGGTTCCCGCAAAATTATACAGCAGCCCGAGCCACGGGCCGAAGCACACCACGCCCGCGGTGAGCAGGATCCCGCCGGGAACAAAGGCCATGAGGATCTGCATGATTTGCATCAGGATAAAGATCAGCGGCGCCCAGACGCCTTTGCCGCCGATGAAGGCTTGCAGCCGGGCTGCGTCCCGCAAAAGACCCTGCCGCCACGCCCAGACGCACATCCCTGCCATCAGCAGCAGAAAAAGCGCCGTCCCGATTTTGAGCAGCGTTTGCGTAAGCGAAGCGCTTTTTTTCGGCACAAGGAAGCCTCCTTTTGTGGAATTTCCGCAAAATACTATATCATTTTTTGGAAACCGACGCAAGACCGCGGCGAACAGAACCGAAAGAGTTTATAAAGATTTCAGATTTTTGTCTCCCGAGAAGATTTTTCTTGGAAATCCGGCGGAAACAGGTGCAAAACAGAAAAAGTTGTGATATAATTTATTCTGTATCGCTATGACGGTTTCAGAAAGGATGAGATCCGCTTTTTTATGCTGACCTTCAAACCGCTGACGCTGGAGGATATCCCGCTTCTGCGTCATTATTTTACGGGACAGACCAGCCGCGTCTGCGACAGCACGGTGGGCGGCACGTTTCTCTGGCGCGACCTGTATCAGACCCGGTATGCCGAGGCGGACGGGACGCTGTTTCTCCGGTCGGTGTTGCCGGAGAGCGGGCAGCCGATCTGCTCGGTTCCCATGGGGGGCGACGTTCCGGCGGCTCTCGCGCTGCTGGAAAAGACCCTGCGGGCCGAGGGAACGGATCTGACCCTGTTTGCCGCCCGGGAGGAGCTGGACGCCGCGCTTGCCCTGTGGCCGGAGGCCGGGGTGGAGACCCTGCCCGATTCGGCGGATTATCTTTATCGGGCAGAGGCGCTGCGGGAGCTGCGGGGCAGGCATTTCGCCGGCCAGCGCAACCAGATCAGTCAATTTGTTCGCGCTTTTCCCGACTGGCGTTTCGAGCCCATCGGAACGGACAATCTGGAAACGGTGCGGCGGTATTTTTTCCGCTATGAAAGCGAGCGGGACAAGCCCGAGGCGTCCTTTCGGGAGGACGAGCGCAAGGTGGAAGAGGTTTTGAACCACTATGGCGAATATGGCTTTCTGGGGGGCGCGATCCGCGCCGGCGGAAGCATTGTGGCCATGGCCATGGGCGAAACGCGGGGCGACACGCTTTACGTCCACATCGAAAAGGCCGAGGCGCAGATTCACGGCGCGTATCAGCTCATCGTGCGAGAGTTTTCCCGCTATGCGGCCGGTCCCGGGGTGGAATATATCAACCGGGAGGACGACGCCGGCGATCCGGGCCTGCGCCGGGTGAAGCAGTCGTACAAGCCCTGCGCCATGCTGGAAAAATATCTGGTGCGGGTGCCCGCCGTCTGAGCGGAACAGACGGCGCATATCTTGGCAGAGGACAGCCGCGGCGCGGGCCGCGAGATTATTTTTGAGGTGAATGAATTATGCCGATTTGGGTTGCGATCCTTTTGGGCGCGGTGCAGGGACTGGCGGAATTTCTGCCCATCTCATCTTCCGGCCATCTGGCGCTGATGCAGGCGCTGGTGAATTTTGAACGGTACAATGTAAACGCCGTGGCCTTTGACCTGGTGCTTCATCTGGGCACGTTGGCGGCGGTGATCGCCGCTTTTTGGGGCGATGTGAAGAAGCTGGCAGTGGAGGCCGTCAAGTGGATTTTGGACGGGTTCAAGATCCGAAACAAGCCCACGCGGCGGCTTTTGGTACTTCTTTTGCTGGCCACGGTGCCGCTGGCGCTGGGAGCCGTGCTGGAGCATTTTGTGGAAGCGGCCTTTTCCAGCACGTTGCTGGTGGGCGTGTTTTTGTGCTGCACGGCGGTGCTTTTGTGGGTAGCCAGCGCCCACAACGGCGGCAAAAAGACCGAGGCCGACGCCAAATACTCCGACGGCGTCAAGGTGGGGCTGATGCAGCTCATTGCCCTGTTTCCCGGGGTGTCCCGTTCGGGCAGCACCATCTGCGGCGGCCTGTTTTGCGGCTTCCGGAAGGATTTTGCCGTGCGGTTCGCCTTTCTCATGAGCATCCCTGCCGTGCTGGGTTCGGTGGTGTTCAAGCTCCCCGATTTGAAGGAGGCGGGCGTTTCCGGTGCGCTGGTGCTGCCCTGCGCCGTTGGCTTTGTGGTGGCGGCGGTGTGCGGCTATCTGGCCATTTTCACCGTTCGTCTGCTGATGAAAAAAGACAGCTTCCGCTGGTTTTCCGTTTATTGTCTGGCCGTGGGACTGGCGGCCATTTTGTTGAGTATCCTTTGAGGCAGGTGAATCGTTTTGGCACAAACCAAATCGCAGAAAAGCAAGAAAACAGGCGCGTCGGCGGGAAAGAAACAGACCGCCGCGAAAAAGAACGCCGCCGCGCAGAAAAAGGCGGCCGAGCAGTTGGCGCAGCGCCGAGTCGTTTTGGGCGCGGCTTTGCTGCTGGCGGCCTTTGTGGGACTTTTGTCGCTGTTTGATGTCCGGGGCTTTTTGATCGACGGCTATCGCGCGGCGGTTTATTGGCTTTTGGGCTACGGCGGCGAGGTGCTGCCGCTGATGCTTTTGATCTGCGCGCTTTTGATCGTAGCGCGCCGCCGGAAAAAGGTGCGGATGCAGGCTCTTTGCTGGGCGATGATCCCCCTGCTCTTCGGCGCGGTGCGCCATGTGCTGGCCAATGGGCCCGAGTATTATCCCGCCCTGTCCCGCTTTGTCCAGATGGGCGCCGACGGACGGCGGCTGGCCTCCGGCGGCATTCTGGCAGGGGGGCTGGGCGAGCTTTTGCGGGCGGCGCTGTCCACCGTGGGCGCCACGATTTTGCTTTGCTTGCTGCTGGCCGTTTGCGTGCTGGGCGGCCTGCGGCTGACGCCGCGGAGAATAATTGACGGGCTGAACCGTCTGCGCCCCATTCCCGAGGATGCTCTGCCGCCGGAGCCCGAGCCCGATTTTCGGGACGAGGCGCGGCAGGCGGCCCGCCGTCAGCGGGAAGAACGGCTTTGGCGGGAGCAGGCTGCCGTTGCGCGTCGCCCCAACATCGACGTGGCGCTGGACGACGAGCCGGTTTCCCGGCGCACCCCCGATCCCAACCGCAAGAGCCGGGTGGCTCCGCCCAATGTTTCCACCCCCGCCGAGGTGCTGCGGGGCATTTTCCATAAGGACAAGCAGGAAGCACGGGCAACTGCGGCGGAGCGGGAAACCGCGGCCGAAGCGCCGGCGCCTGCGGAGCCCGTGATCTCCGAGCCTGCCGCTGCGAAACAGCAGGAAACCCTCGACCCCAAGGAAGTGGCGCGGGAAACGGCGGAGGTGAGCCAGCAGATCGAAAAGGCGCTGGAAAAGGACGAAAGCACGCCCATTTATCTTTATCCGCCGCTCCGGCTGCTCAAGGCCGGCTCGGGCAAGCCCGCCGGCTCGGCGGAGGCCATCCGCCGCTGCGCCGAGCGGCTGGTGGACACGCTGGAGAGCTTCGGCGTATCGGCCACCGTCATCGACACCACCGACGGCCCCGCCGTCACCCGCTATGAGCTGGTGCTTCAGCGGGGCATCAAGTTCAGCAAGGTGGCCAATCTGGCCGACGATATCGCGTTGGCGCTGGGGGCCTCCGGCATCCGCGTTTCCACCATCCCCGATAAAAACGCCGTGGGCATCGAGGTGCCAAACGAGGTGCAGGAGATCGTCACCGCAAGAGATATCATCGCCAGCCAGGCCTTCCAGAGCGCCAAAAGCCGGCTGGCCTTTGCCGTGGGCAAGGACATCACCGGTCAGGCCGTGGTGGGCGATATCGCCAAAATGCCCCATATGCTCATCGCCGGCACCACCGGATCGGGCAAATCGGTGTGCATCAACAGCATTTTGATGAGCCTGCTGTATAAGGCCACGCCCGACGAGGTGCGCCTTATCATGGTGGATCCCAAGATGATTGAGCTGGGCGTTTACAATGGCATCCCGCATCTGCTGATCCCCGTGGTCACCGACCCGAAAAAAGCCGCCGGCGCCCTCAACTGGGCCGTCACCGAGATGATGCGGCGGTACAAGCTGTTTTCCGAGGTGGGCGCGCGGGATCTCAAGAGCTACAACGCCGAGGTCGAACGCAACGCAAACGAGGGCGGCGAGGGTGAGACCCTGCCGCAGATCGTCATCGTTATCGACGAGCTTTCCGACCTGATGGCGGTGGCCCGCTCGGAGGTGGAAGAGGCCATCATCCGTCTGGCGCAGATGGCCCGCGCCGCGGGGATGCATCTCATCATCGCCACGCAGCGCCCCTCCGCCGACGTGATTACCGGTCTGATGAAGACCAACATCCCCTCCCGCATCGCGTTCGCCGTGGCTTCCGGCATCGACTCCCGCATCATTCTGGATCAGCTCGGCGCCGAAAAGCTGCTGGGCAAGGGCGATATGCTCTATTTCCCCTTGGGGATCCAAAAGCCACAGCGGGTGCAGGGCTGCTTTGTTTCCGACCGGGAGGTGGAAGAGGTGGTGGCCTTCGTCAAGCAGTGCGGTATGGCGGAATATGACGACAGCATCATCCAGCACATCGAAAATCAGGCCAAGGCCGCCGAAACCACCGCCAACGGAGGCGGCGGGCTGGAGGACGAGGGCGAGGACGAAAAGTTCGACGAGGCGGTGGAGATCGTCATCGAGAGCGGACAGGCTTCTACCTCCATGCTCCAGCGCAGGCTCAAGCTGGGCTATTCCCGGGCCGCCCGTTTGGTGGACGAGATGGAGGAGCGGGGCATCGTCGGCCCCTATGAGGGCAGCAAGCCCCGGGCCGTGCTCATCACCAGGCAGGAGTGGCAGGAGCGCATGATCCGCAAAAAGGAGTGCTGAAGGAGCCGTTATGCCCGTAAGAGAGGAGTTTCTCCCCGTTTCCAAGGCGGATATGCTGGAGCGGGGCTGGTATTATTATGATTTCCTGCTGGTCACCGGCGACGCCTATGTGGATCACCCCTCCTTTGGAACGGCGGTGATTTCCCGGGTGCTGGAAAAGCAGGGCTTCCGCGTGGCCGTTTTGTCGCAGCCTGGCTGGCACGATACGTCGGCCTTTCTTGCCATGGGCAGGCCGCGCCTGGGCGTGCTGGTCAACGCGGGCAACATTGACTCTATGGTGGCGCATTATTCCGTGGCGAAGCGCCGCCGGACGCGGGACGCCTATACCCCCGGCGGCGAGCCGGGCAGACGGCCCGACCGGGCGGTGATCGTTTACGCCAACCGGGCACGGGAGGCATTTCCCGGCGTGCCCGTGATTATCGGAGGCATTGAAGCCTCTTTGCGGCGGTTCGCCCATTATGATTATTGGGACGACGCGGTGCGCCGCACAGTGCTGGAGGACAGCGGGGCCGACCTGCTTTCTTACGGCATGGGTGAGCGCTCCATGACCGAGATCGCTCTCCGGTTGAAAAAGGGCGAAAAGATTTCGGAAATGAAAGACATCCGGGGAACCTGTTTTCTGGCGGGAGACCCCGGGGAATGCGTCTTTGAAAACGCTTTGACCCTGCCCTCCTTCGAACGGGTGCGGGATGACAGGCGCGCTTATGCCAAAGCGGCCTTTTTGCAGCAGAACGAAAACGATCATGTGCGGGGCCGTGCGCTTATCCAGCCCACGGGGAGCCATTTCCTCATCCAGAACCCGCCGGCGCTGCCGCTGGAGGGAGCCGAGCTGGACGCTGTGTTCGACCTGCCCTATGCCCGCTGGTATCACCCCGATTACGAGGCGCAGGGCGGCGTGGCCGCCATCGAAGAGGTGCGTTTTTCCATCATTCACAACAGGGGATGCTTCGGCGCCTGCAACTTCTGCGCCCTGGCGCTCCATCAGGGGCGCTATGTCACCGCCAGAAGCCGGGATTCGATTTTGCGGGAGGCGAAAAAGATCGTTTCCGACCCGGATTTCAAGGGATATATCCACGATGTGGGCGGGCCTACGGCCAATTTCGATCATCCCGCCTGCAAAAAGCAGCGGGAGCACGGCGCCTGCCCCAATCGGCAATGCCTGTTTCCCACGCCCTGCCCCAATTTGGATGCCGACGAGCGATCGTATCTGGAAACGCTGCGAAAGCTGCGGGCGCTGCCCGGGGTAAAGAAAGTTTTTATCCGCAGCGGCATCCGCTTCGATTATATGCTGCGGGACAGGGACGACGCATTTTTCCGCGAACTGGTGCAGCATCATGTCAGCGGGCAGCTCAAGGTGGCCCCCGAGCACATCAGCCCCCGGGTGCTGCACTATATGGGCAAGCCCTTTGCCGATGTATACGACCGGTTTTGCCGGCGGTATTATGAGCTTTCGGCGGACTGCGGCAAGGAGCAGTATCTGGTGCCGTATCTTATGTCGTCCCATCCGGGCAGCGGGCTGAAGGAAGCAATCGACCTGGCCTGCTATCTGCGGGAAAACCGCCTGAAGCCCGAGCAGGTACAGGATTTTTATCCCACCCCCGGCACCCTGTCCACCGCCATGTATTACACCGGCCTCGATCCCCGGGATATGACCCCGGTGTTCGTGGCGCGCACGCCAGAGGACAAGGCAATGCAGCGGGCGCTGTTGCAGAGCACCAACCCGAAAAACTTCGGCCTGGTACGCAAAGCCCTGCGTCTGGCGGGGCGGGAGGATCTCATCGGCACGGGGAAGCATTGTCTTGTCCCGCCGGAAAAGGGCGCAAAAAAAGTCTCCGCGCCGGAAAAATCATCGAAAAATGCGCGCCAAAGACCCCAATACGGAAAAAAACAGAAAAAAACCGCCCGGGTCGGGGATAAGCCCCGTGCCGGACGGCGGTGAAGCCCGAATTCAGGAAGCGTTTTCCGCGGGCAGCTCCTTTTTTCGCCGTTGCTCAGTTAAAACATTGTGAACGATGATGGTGACTACCACCAGCGCGCTGCCCATCACCGAGAGCAGGCCCATGGCCTCGCCCAGAAAGAGCAGCGCCAAGATGGGATTGAGCACCGGCTCGACCATGGTGATGAAGCTGGCCTGCAGCGAGGGCGTGGTTCGGATGCCCTTGGAAAAGCAGATCCAGGAAAGCCCCAGTTGGCAGGCGCCCATGAAAAAGATGGCCAGCCAGCTTTGCCAGGCGGGGACGCCGGCGGAGGCAGGGTGCATGACGGCGGGATCCCGCAGCAAAAAAGGAAGAAAAAACACATAAAGGCTGTTGCCCAGAATGGTGGAGTGCAGAGGATTTGCTCCCGGCAGACGGCTGGTGAAGAAGATGCCCGCGTAAAATACGCCGGACAGCAGCGCCAGCAGGTTTCCCAACGTGGGATTCGTGCCGGGCAGTTCGCCGCCCCGCAGGGTGTCGATCATGGAGAGCACGATGCCCGCGAAGATCACCGTGCCTACGCAAAGATCCAGCCGGGAGGGCTTTTGCCGGAGCACCAGCAGCGACAGCAGGATGATATACAGCGGCGAGGTGTTTTGCAGCACGATGGCCGAGCCTGCCGAAGTCATCTTGTTGGCGAACATGAACAGGCAGGTCTCGCCCAGATAGCAGATCGCCGTGAGCAGAACCGGCCATGTGATTTTGACGCGGAAGGTGCGGGAATAGAGCATTTGAACGCCGGCGGCGATGAGCCCGCGCAGACAGGCCACACTGAGGGCGCTCCATGGGATAAACTTGGACAAAACGCCCGCCGTGCTCCAAAGGACGGCGGCCGCCACCAGAAACAACGGGCCGGTGTAAGCCGACTGCCGCTTTGCTTCGAGATCCGACATTACGATCACCTCACAACACCGATTGTAACATAGACGAGAGGGACACGCAACCCCAAATATTTACTGAAAGAGGAGCGGTCATGGAAGAAATTCTGCTGCGGGCGGGGGCGCTTTTGACACAGGCGGGCGCCTGCGCCTGGGGCTGTGCAGACAGCGCATGGCTGCTGCCCCGAATGCGCGAAGAAGCGCGGGAAAAGGCGCTGGAACAGATGCCGGGGCTCAAGCGGCTTTTGTGCGCCGCCTTTCCCTATGCCCGGGGGACGGAGCGGGCGGGGCGGATTTCCCGCTATGCCCGGGGCGAGGATTATCATCGGGCGCTTTTGCGGCGGCTGCGCCCCGCGGCCGAGGCGCTGGAGGCGCTGTGCCCGGGGGCGGTCTTTACGCCGTGGGCCGACAGTTCTCCCTTTCCCGAGGTTTACGCCGCCGCCCGCTGCGGCGTGGGAAAACTGGGGAAAAACGGGCTTTTGCTGACAAGGACGGCGGGGAGCTATGTCTTTCTGGGCTTTCTTGCCACCGACGCGCCTCTTCCCGTGACAGGCGGGGACATCACGCCCTGCCGTGGCTGCGGCCTGTGTGAAAAAGCCTGTCCCGGCGGCGCGTTGCGCGACGGCGCGGTTGATCCTGAAAAATGCCTGTCTGCGCTGACACAGAGGCGAGGCGCGCTGACGCAGGCGCAGGAGCGTCTGCTGCGCGGGGGCGGGATGCTCTGGGGGTGCGACCGGTGCCAGCTCTGCTGTCCGGAAAATCATGGTTTGACGGCGGCGCCGCTGCCCGAATTCGCACGAGCCGAGCCGCCGCTCACAGAAGCGGATCTGGCGCTGGGCGACCGGGCCTTCCGCAGGCGGTTTACGGGAAGAGCCTTTGTCTGGCGGGGGGTGCAGCCGCTGCGCCGCAACGCGGCGCTTTTACAGGAATCAAAAGCGGAAGGCGCTTCCGCCGATCATATGCCCCGCGGGGGAAACGAGGAAAGGACGAACAACTATGGGAAATAAAAAGCTGCTGATTTTGGCCACGGGGGGCACCATCGCCTCCGACGCTACGGAAAACGGCCTTTTGCCGGAGCATTCCGCCGCCGAGATCGCGGCGGGCAGTTTGCAGCACATGACCGACTGCCGCATTGACTGCCGGGACATTCTGGCACTGGATTCCTCCAACATCCAGCCGGAGGAGTGGCAGGTGATCGCCCGGGAGACCGCTGCTGCCGCGCCGGATTACGACGGCGTCGTGATTCTCCACGGCACCGACACCATGGCCTATACCGCGTCGGCGCTTACCTATATGCTGCGGGAGCTTCCAATCCCCGTGGTCTTTACGGGGAGTCAGCTTCCCTTTGTGCATCCTCTCACCGACGCGGTGGAAAATCTCCGCTGCGCGGCGGCCATGGCCCTCAGCGGACGACCCGGCGTGTTTCTGGCCTTTGACCGCAAGGTGATGCTGGGCTGCCGGGGCGTCAAGGTGCGAACCTCGGGCTTCGACGCCTTCGAGAGCATCAATTATCCTTATGTGGCCAAGGTCACCGGCGGCGGACTGGAGATCCGGGACAGGCTGCTGCCGCCCCGTCCCACGGGGCCCTTCCGGCTGGAAGAGGCGCTGTGTACCCATGTCTTTTTGCTCAAGCTGACTCCGGGGCTCGACCCTGCCATCTTCGACCTGCTGCTGCAAAGCGATTACAAGGGCATCGTCATCGAAGCGTTCGGCGCCGGCGGACTGCATTACGTTCACCGGGATCTGTATGAAAAGCTGCTGGAGCTGCGCCAGCGGGAGATTCCCGTGGTGGTGGCGAGCCAATGCCTGTATGAAAAGAGCGATCTTTCCAAATACGAGGTGGGCAAACTGGCGCTGGAGCGGGGCGTGATTTCGGCGCAGGACATGACCTCGGAGGCGGCGCTCACCAAACTGATGTGGGTGCTGGCACGGGCCGGAGGCGTGGAAAACGTGCGAACCTGGTTTGCCCGCAGCCTGGCGGGCGAGATTACGCTGGACGGCGAAGCCGGCGCGTGACAAGCGCCGGGCGAAAGACTGAGAAAGGAAATCCCTCGGGGAATACGATATGGAAATCATTCCTGTTTACGGAAAGACCGGGATCATCGAAATGCCTTTTGCTACCGTGGGCATTTACCGCCTGTCGCAAAATACGGCGGTGCTTGTGGATTCCGGCGATTACCCCCGGCCAGAACTTCTGGAGCTTTTGGCGCGGGAGGGGCTTGCGGTGCGGGCGGTGTTCTGCACCCATCTGCACCCCGATCACATCTCCAACAATCCCGCGCTGGCGGAGCGATACGGCGCGGAGATCTTTGCGCACGAGGCCGAGCGGGGCTCGGCGAAAGCCATGTTCGATATGCTGGAAACCACACGGCAGTATCCCCAATGGATCGACGTTCGTCCGGTGTATCCCATCACCTGGCTGAACAGCGAACAGGAAGAAGTCGCGGTGGACGGCGCGGTCTTCCGCATTTTGCAAACGCCGGGGCATTCTTTCGGTCACATCGCCGTGGTCACGCCCGACGGCGTGTGCTGCCTGGGGGACTCCATGATGTCGGTGCCCCGGGTGCGGCAGGCCAAACTGCCCTATATGGAAGACGCGGATCAGGCCATCGAAAGCATGGAGCGCATCCGGGAAACCCAGTATCCCTTTTATATCACGGCCCACGCGGGAGCAACGCCGCTGGAGGCGCTGCAACTCATGGTGGATGAAAATGTGCGGGTGGAGCTGGAACTTTACGACCGCTTTCTGCGGATGATGGATCATCCCCGCAGCGAAGAGGAAGCCATCCGCGATTTTCTGGTGGAAACGGGAACGTGGCGGGAAGACGGGCAGGTGAGCTGGTTTGTGCGCCACAGCGCCGAAACACGGCTGGTATCGCTCATTCGCTCGGGCGAGCTTCAGTGGCGCGACGGGACGGTGTGCGCGACGCGGCAAATCAAACGAAACTGAAAAATAATTCTTTTTGTAAACGCCTTTGTTTCTTTTTTATACTTGCTTTCACAATCCGGGGCAGCGGCATTCGCCGCTGTCCCGGATTGCTTTTTTTACCCTGCTTTTTCCAATAAATATTGTCGTTCTGCGCAAAGCGGGAGGAAATGACCGAGCGATTGTCTGCCGATGAAAAAACAGGGAAAGCAAACGGGAAAGAGATCGGATTCGATGGTTTCGACGTGCTTAAACCGGCGATTTTGCGGGTTTTTCATAAAAAACCAAAAGCCTGCTTTTGCGCAAAGCGGAATTTTGGGGGAGGAGAGGAGACCGGCCGTCAGTCAGCAGTGAAATTTATCCTTGACAAATGCCGTATTCTCATGATATATTTTTTACAATTACATGAAAAAAGGAAGAACATGGAACGCCCATTATATGTAAGCCTGCCAAACGGGAAAGACAAACTGGCCGGAATGCCTTCCCCCGGCCGATTTCTTTTCCGCAGGAATAAAAACTCTTTAGGAGGAAAAGTTATGAAAAAAGTTTTGGCGTTGGTTCTGGCTGCAATCATGATCCTTTCTCTGGCTGCTTGCACAAAGAACAACAACACCCCGTCTCCGTCGAACAGCGGCACGAATCCCCCCGGCAATTCGTCCAATCCCGCGGGCCCCGCTACGCCGGCCGTGGAAGAGGTCAAAGACTGGGTCCACTATCTGACGCAGGTCAACGAGATGGAAACCTTCAACATTCTTTATTCCCAGGCGAATAAGGAACTGCAGGTTCTGACCAACTGCATCGACGGACTGCTGTCCAACGACAGTTACGGCAATCTGGTGCCCGGAATTGCCGAAAAGTGGGAATCCGCCGACGGCGGAAAAACGTGGACGTTTACCCTGCGCAAGGGCGTCAAGTGGGTTGACGTGAACGGCAACGAGAAGGCCGACTGCGTGGCGGAAGACTGGCTGTGGGGTTTGGAGTGGGTTCTGAACTTCCATAAGAATGCCGCCGCCAACACCTCCATGCCCATCGAGATGATCGCGGGCGCCGGTGATTACTACAATTACACCAAGGATCTGCCTGAAGCGGAAGGCAAAGCGCTGGGCATCGACAAATTGAAGGAAATGGTGGGCATCGAAGCCACGGACGACTATACGCTGGTGTATACCTGTGTGGACAGACTGCCCTACTTCCCGACTCTGACCACCTATAACTGCCTGTATCCGGCCGCTCCCGCGCTGATCGAAGAACTGGGTGTGGATGGCTTCCTGGCCTGCACCAACGAGAATATGTGGTACAACGGCCCTTATGTGCTGCCCACCTTCGTGCGGGAAAACGAAAAGGTCATGACCCCCAACCCCAAGTACTGGAATCCCGATTGCAAGCGGTTTGACTCCGTCACCTATAAGATGGTGGAATCGGGCGCCCAGGCCTATCAGATGTATGAAAACGGCGAGCTGAGTTATGTGGAGCTCACCGAGGATGCGCTGAACACCATTTATCAGGATGCGGGTCATATGTTCAACGAGAAGCTGGTGGAAGCCCGTCCCACCAAGTATTCCTATCAGATCCACCTGGTGTTCAACAAGAATCAGGAAGACGGCGAAACGCCGGATGACAACTGGAACAAGGCGATTGCCAACGAGGCCTTCCGTCTGTCCCTGTATTACGGCTTGGATGCGGAACCCTATCTGGCCCGTATCAACTCCATCAACCCCCTGAAGTGCGCCAACTTCTGCTATACCATGAGCAATCTGGTAAACTTCAGCAACGGTCAGGAGTACACCGAGCGGGTTATGGAACTCCTTGGCATCACCCCCAGCACCGAGGTTTATGCCCGTTATGATGCGGAAAAGGCCGCCCAGTACAAGAAGCAGGCCATGGAAGAGCTGGCCGCGCAGGGCGTGACCTTCCCCGTGATGATCGACTACTACATCTCCGGCTCCAACTCCACCGCTCTGGACACCGCTGTGATCTTCGGCGAAATGATCTCTGAAAACCTGGGCGACGAGTATGTGAAGCTGAACACCCTGACCTATGTTTCCTCTCTGGCCAACGAGGTGCGCAAGCCCCGCAAGGCTTCCATCTTCATCAATGGCTGGGGCGCTGACTACGGCGATCCGCAGAACTATCTGGGACAGGAAACCTACGGCGAGGATAATGCCTATTACTCCACCGCTTACAGCAACGCCAACGACATCACCGACGAGGCGCTGATCGCCGTGTATAAGGAGTTCACCAAGATGGTCAACGACGCCAAGAACATCACGGACGATATGGACAAGCGCTATGAGGCTTACGCGCAGGCCGAAAAGTATATGATGGAGCACGCCCTCTGCATTCCGTGGTATGTGGATGTCCACTGGCAGCTCACCCAGGTGAACGACTATTCCAAGATCTATGCGCCTTACGGCATCCAGACCAACCGCTTCGTGAACTGGGAGACCTCCAAGGACGGCTACACCACGGAGCAGTATGACGCCTTCGCGGCAGCCTACGCGGCAGGGGCCGGCAAATAACGAAACGAGTATGATCAAGTACACGATAAAAAGACTATTACAATCCCTGTTAACAGTCTTCATCGTGGTCACGATCGTGTTCCTGCTGCTCCGGTTAATGCCCACCGATTACTATTTCACCGAAGATGAGCTCATTAAACTCACCGATGAACAGAAGGAGGACAAACTCCGGGCAGCAGGCCTCTTAGACCCGACGTTGACACAGTTGGGACGCTTCTATTTCAACTTGTTGACCAAGGGAGATCTGGGGACTTCCCGCCGCATTTCCAACGGACAGCCCGTATTGGAATTGATCGGCGAGAAGTTCGGGATCTCCATGCGGATGGGTCTGATCGCCCTGGGGATCGCCTTGCTGATCGGCATCCCCATGGGCATCCTTCAGGCCCGCTACAAAAACGGCATTTTCGATCATTTTGGCACAGCTTACACCATCTTTATCAACGCCGTACCAAGATTGGTGGCGTATTCCTTGATCTATATGCTGGGCGTGAAAGTGTTCAAGCTTCCCTCCATGTATTCCGTGCGGGATCCGATGCGCACGAGCATTTTGCCGATCGTCTGTCTGGCGGTGGGCTCCATTGCTTCGTATGCGCTGTGGATGCGCCGCTACATGGTGGACGATCTGACCAAGGATTATATCAAGCTGGCCATGATTAAGGGCGTTTCAACCAGGGATATTATGTTCAAACACGTTATGCGGAACGCTTTTGTGCCCATGGCACAGAACCTTCCCGTAACGTTTTTGCTCACCATAGGCGGCTCTCTTTTGGTGGAGTCCTTCTTTGCGGTTCCCGGCATGGGCCCGCTTTTGACCCGCGCCATTACCCGGTATGATACCAACGTGGTGCAGGCGCTGGTTCTTCTTTATTCAGGTCTGGGCATTCTGGGAATGTTTTTGGGAGATCTTTTGATGTCCCTTTTTGATCCCAGGATCCGCTTGGCCGGAAAGGGCGGTGAAACCCGATGAAGAGCAAACAAAGGGCCCTGGCAGAAGGGCAGGAGCAGGATGCTGTGATCCTCCGGTATTCCACAGAGGAATTGGAAGCGGTTACGGGCGCCAGCGAAGCGGAACTGTTTTCTTTTGTCGAATATCAGCCCGAAGAGGCGGAGCGTGTCGGTCACAGCGAATATTCCTATTGGAAGAGCGTGTGGAAAAGCTTCCTGAAGAAGAAATCCGCCGTCGTGATGCTGATTATCTTCCTGACGGTATTCGTCTTTTCCTTTATTGCGATTTCCCCGCTTTGCACAAAATACAGTCATTATTCGGAACTGAAGAGCAGTCGCAGCAATAAGTTTGCCACACCCGATTCTGAATACTGGTTCGGAGCGGACAACATCGGCCGGGACTACTGGTACCAGGTATGGTATGCCACACGGCATTCTGTGATGCTGGCGGCCATCGTGGGCGTAGGCGAGGTGCTGGTGGGTGTGGTCATGGGCCTGCTATGGGGCTATGTGCGAAAATTGGACCGCATATTTACGGAGATATACAATATCATATATTCGGTGCCGACCATCATTTATATGACGCTCATAGCGCTGATGATCGGCAAGACCTTCTTGGTGATGTGCGTTTCCCTTATCGCGTTTAACTGGATCTATACGGCTAAAAGCATCCGAAATCTGGTGTTCATGTACCGGGACCGGGAATACAATCTGGCCTCACGCTGCCTGGGCGCCAAATTGGGCACCATTCTTACCAAGAATATCCTGCCCTATCTGATCAGCGTGGTGATTCTGCGGATGGCTCTGTCGATTCCGCAGACCATCGGATATGAAACCACCCTGGCCTATCTGGGCCTGCTGGACGTGAAAGAGCCGGCTCTGGGACTTTTGCTTCGGAACTCCCGGGAACATTTCATCAATTATCCGCATCTGTTGATTTTCCCGGCGGCGATTGTTTCCCTGATTACTGTGACGTTTTATCTGGCGGGAAATGCCTTTTCCGATGCGGCAGATCCCCGGAACCATGTGTAGGAAAGGCGTGCGTTTATGAACAAGAATGAAAAAGACGCGATCCTTTCCGGACGCGAAAGAAATGTGATCCTCTCCGCGCGGGATGTGGAGGTTCAGTTCAGCCTGCGGGGCGACAGACTCACCGCCATCCGCGGCTGCTCCCTGGATCTGTACGAAGGGGAAACCCTGGCGATCGTGGGGGAATCCGGTTCCGGCAAATCGGTGTTTACCAAGACGTTCTTAGGTATGCTGGACGCCAACGGCTCCGTGACCGGCGGCAGCATCCTGTTCGAGGGAGAAGACATCTCCCGATTCAAGACGGAAAAGGAGTGGAAACGGATCCGGGGCGGCAAGATATCCATGGTCATGCAGGATCCGATGACCTCGTTAAACCCCTTGAAGCGCATTGGCGTCCAGGTGGAGGAGTCCATCCGGCTCCATCAGGGACTGTCCGGCGCGGAGGCCAAGCGGGAAGCCATCCGGATGCTGGATATTGTGGGCATTCCGGATCCGGAACGCCGTTATCACCAGTATCCCCATGAGTTTTCCGGCGGCATGCGGCAGCGCGTGGTAATTGCCATCGCCGTGGCCTGCCGTCCGCGCATTTTGATCTGCGACGAGCCTACCACGGCGCTGGACGTGACCATTCAAGCCCAGATCCTGGACTTGATCAGAAGGCTTCAGGAGCAATTCAGCATGACCATCATTTACATCACCCACGATCTGGGCGTGGTAGCCAATGTGGCGGATCGGGTGGCGGTCATGTATGCCGGCCAGATCGTAGAGATCGGCACCGCCGAGGATGTGTTTTACAACGCATGGCATCCCTATTCCTGGGCCTTGCTTTCGGCGTTGCCGCAGTTGGGCATCAAAGGGAAAAAACTGCCGACCATCGACGGCACGCCACCCAATTTGTTCAACAAAATCACCGGGGACGCCTTTGCTCCGCGCAACCGGCGGGCCATGGCCATCGATTTCAAAGTGGATCCGCCGTTCTTTGAAGTATCCGAAACCCATAAAGCCAAAACCTGGCTGCTGGATCCCCGTTCGCCGAAGGTGGAGCAGCCTGCCTCTATCCGGCAGCTCAGCGAACGCATGAACCAGGACTACGGCAGCGGGTTAAAGCATCCGCATCAGGATCCGAACCGTGTGCCGGTCATCACCGTGAAGGATCTGCAGGTTACCTTCGGCAGCGGCCGCAAAAAATTTGTGGCGGTGGACAAGGTAAATTTCGAGATCTACAAAGGCGAGACCTTTGCGCTGGTTGGAGAATCCGGCTCCGGCAAGACCACCATCGGCCGGGCCATTACCCGGATCAATCCCGCCACGGAAGGGGAGATCCTCTTTAAAGGAGAGCGGATCAGCGGCAAGATCTCCAAGGAAGTGGATCAGAAGGTGATCCGGGGCATTCAGATGATCTTCCAGGATCCGTTGGCCTCCCTGAACGAGCGCGCCAAAGTGGAGTATATCGTCAGTGAAGGCGTCCGGAACCTGAAGATGTGCAAGAACAGCGCGGAACGGGAAGAACTGGTTCAAAACGCCCTGCGGGAAGTGGGGCTCCTTCCGGAATTTGCCTCCCGCTTCCCCCACGAGTTTTCCGGCGGCCAAAGACAGCGAATCGGCATTGCCCGGGCGCTCATCATGAAGCCGGAGTTTATCGTGGCTGACGAGCCGATTTCCGCGCTGGATGTGTCGATCCGGGCCCAGGTGCTGAATCTGTTGAATGAACTAAAGGGAACGTACGGGCTGACCTATCTGTTTATTGCCCATGACCTGTCGGTGGTGCGGTTTATTTCCGACCGGATCGCCGTCATTTACAAGGGTAAGATCGTGGAACTGGCCGAGGCGGAGGAGTTGTTCCGGCATCCGCTGCATCCCTATACCAGAGCGCTGCTTTCCGCCATTCCCAATCCCGATCCTGCGATAGAGCGAAGCAAAAAGCTGCTGGTTTACGATCCGGCGCAGCATGATTACAGCGAGGACAAGCCCGTCTGGACCGAGATCCTGCCGGATCACTTTGTATACGGCAACAAACAGGAATTGAATCAGTACCGCGGCATGCTGTAAAAACCATTTGCCACAGGGGCGGGCTTTGCCCGCCCCTTTTGTAGAAGTTTATGCTGATAACAACCATGAAGCTTGTTTTCAAACGCCCGGAGCAAAGACGCCGGGTCCGCGTTTTGCTGGGGATTCGTTTGGGAGCCGCCCTGGTTCTGACGCTGATCTGGCACTTTGCGTTTGCGGCGCCGGGCCGTCAGGCCGATTTGCTCCTGCTGCTTCTGGCCGCCCTTCAGGCGGGCGTGGCGTGGATCCAGTATCTGAAAATGGACGGTTGGTACGATCACGGGCTCGTTGTCCGCCGGAAAACGGATGCGCCGTCCGGAACGGGCAGGATGATGGACTATGTGGATACGGAGCCAGGCAGCGACATCCGGACGGAGGAAAAACAGGACAGGCGCCTGATTTCCTTTGCCGCCAATCTCCTCGGCGCGATTATCTGTCTGGCGGGCGCGGGGATTACGGGATATTTCGGATAGGAAGAAAACAAACGCCCGCGAGCCAAAAGGTCATCCGGCAGCGCCCGGACGACCTTTTTTGTATTGCGACGGGCTTACGGAAAAACCGCTTCTGTCAGAAGAGACAAAAGCGGTTTTTGTGTAAGAGCACGTAAACGTGCACCAAAGCATAGAGAGAACGCTTAAAGCACACCAAGGAAATGCCGAAACACCAATTGATGAGATCGTGGCCGATTCAGAGCGAGCGTTTTTGCTCCCATCTCTTAAATGCGTTGATCCCTTTCATCCTGCTTTATAAGAATCAGCGCCCATGTTAACCGGTCGGAGGACAAAATGTGTCCCATGAAGCGTTTTGTCAAGTGCTTTTTCTGATTTATTGACGGTTTTCTTCTTTCGAACGGTAGAATTGTTCATGTTTTTCTGTTATACTAATTTTTTAAGATAAACCGGATTTGAAATCGTCAAATTATTAGGCTGTTACCACCCGTTACTGGGTGATATTAAAATCCTACAAAAGCCTTAAAGCTAAAGGGTTTATCGCTGTTTACCCACCTTATTTCTTTATACGATTTCACACAAGTTTGCTCTTGCTCCTGAACCTTATAAGGGCAAAAGCAAGGGAAGCCAAATCCGGTAACGAGCTATAACAGAGTGTGGCAACCGGCATACCGTGATGTATATGCGATTACATCATGAAAAAGGAGAAGAGAAATGAAATATCCTAAAATGATTCTATTTGATTACGGACATACTCTTTTGTATGAACCCGGCTGGGATTCTGTTAGAGGAAATGCGGAACTTCTGAAATATGCTACAAAGAATCCAAATAATTACACTCTTGAGGATGTCAGAAAAGGTGCAGAACTAATTTTTGGAGAACATATCGAAAGCGTTCGTAAAATAGGCTATGACATTTCCGGTCAAGTTGGCGACAAAGTATTGTATGAGTATCTTGGGATTGAGTTTTCACTTACACCACTTGAAATGGAAACCGTTTTTTGGAATGGTGCGTCTATGGGTGCAATTATGCCGGACGCTGACAAAATGCTTGACTATATAAATAGAAACAGTATAAGA
>JAFZPW010000184.1 GCA_017552495.1 Clostridia bacterium
CCAAAATGCCGAAGGTCAGCCCGGTCAGGAGCGCCCAGCCGATGAAGGACAGCTCAAGCACGAAATACTCCCACTTGTGGCCCGCCATGGTCTGTTTGGAAGCGCGAAGGGTGTCCATGGCGCCCATGTCGGGATTGTCCAGGGCGAAATAAACAGCCTGGCTGTAAGAAAGAGCCGCGATGAAGCACAGTACAAAACCCGCCAGCATTACCAGCGCGCCCAGAATGGCCAGGAAAGACGCGTTGGAAGCGGCGCCGATCACCATCAGGATAAGACCCGGAATAAGACCGGCCAGATACCAGAGGAGGGGGAGCAGGGCCTGCAGCAGCAGCACCACGAAAAAGCGGCCGAACTGGCGGAAGGGATCGAACAGCGCGCCTACGCTGCCGGGATCCTCGTTTCGGGAAATGCGCAGGGTGTAAAGCTGATAGCCCACGCTGAGGACGGCGAGCACGACGCTCAAAAGCAGCATGGCCAGGGAAAACCCGACGCCGGGAGTCGCACGCGTGATGGCGGAAAAGAACTGCATGGCGTCCTCTGTGGAGTTGGGATTGAGCGTCTGAAGCGTCGGCAGAAGCTGCGCCGTGATCCGGCGGGTTTGGATGTTCGTGATGATGCTGGGGGTGAGAAGCATCACCAGATAGACGATGGTCACCAGCGTGACGGGGACGCCGCGGGATTTGGCGGCGCGCAGGGATTCTTTTGCCGCGCTTTTCAGCGCGGGACGGTCATAGGTCGGAATCATAAAAAGCACCTCTCAATTCTTCGTTTTTCTATTTCTATTTATGGAAGTCTGATTTTATTTCGCCCATTCGCCGGTGGCGGCACATTTCAGGTAGGCGTTGATGAAGCCGTCCAAATCGCCGTTTCCCCGAAAAACCGGGCGTTTTTCGGGGGCCCCGGTAATAAAATACGCTGCGGTCGGGCTTCCTCGCCCTCCCTGCGCGGACGCGCAAAAATGCGCGAACGGCGCGAAGCGCCTATGGACGGCGGCGAAGCGTTATTTCGCCCATTCGCCGGTGGCGGCACATTTCAGGTAAGCGTTGATGAAGCCGTCCAAATCGCCGTCCATAACGGCGCCGATGTTGCCGTTTTCGTAGCCGGTGCGGCCGTCCTTTACCAGCGTATAGGGCATAAAGACGTAAGACCGGATGGCCGAGCCGAAGTCGATCTTCATCTGCACGCCCTTGATGTCGCTGATTTTTTCCAGATGCTCCCGCTCTTTGATCTCCACCAGGCGCGAGCGGAGCATCTTCATGGCGGTGGCGCGGTTCTGGATCTGGCTGCGCTCGGTCTGGCAGGCCACCACCACGCCGCTGGGAATGTGGGTGATGCGGATGGCCGATTCGGTCTTGTTGACGTGCTGGCCGCCCGCGCCGGAGGAGCGGTAGGTATCCACCTTCAGATCCTCGGGGCGGATGTCGATCTCCACATCGTCGGGCATCTCGGGCATGACCTCCACGGCGGCAAAGCTGGTTTGGCGGCGGCCGGAGGCGTCGAAGGGCGACACGCGCACCAGCCGGTGGACGCCGTTTTCGCTTTTGAGATATCCATAGGCGTTTTCGCCCTCAATGAGCATTTCGGCGCTTTTGAGCCCGGCGTCTTCGCCGTCCAGCTCGTCCAGCATCTTCCACTTGAAGCCCTTGGAATCGGCCCAGTGCTGATACATACGCACCAGCATCTGCGTCCAGTCCATGGCCTCGGTGCCGCCGGCGCCGGCATGGAAGGAAAGGATGGCGTTGTTGCCGTCGTATTCGCCGGAGAGCAGCGTGTCCAGCGTCTGCTTTTCCAGCTCGGTCTCGAATTTTTGATAGCCCTCCTGTACCTCGGGGAACAGGCTCTCGTCCTCCATCTCCTCGGCCATTTCGATGGTGGTGACCACATCCTCGTACAGCATGGTCAGCGCGTTGTAGCGGGCGACCTTGTCCTTGAGCTGCTTGATGCGCTGCAGCACCTTCTGCCCCTTGGTCGGGTCGTCCCAAAAGCCCGGCGCCGAGGTGGTCTGCTCCAGCTCCGCCACCTCGGCCTGGACCTTGTCCAGATCGAGGGCGGCGCGCAGATCGTTGAGCTTGGGCTTGATGTTGTTTAACTTAAAACGGATCTCATCGTAAATCAGCATGAGGCAAATCCTCCCTATCGGAATAAAAATCAAAATCAGAGCAAAGCGCCCGCGTCAGGGGTGCGAACGGCAAAAAAACAACATGGCGATATCCCCCTGTTTAGAGAAGTGTAGTACTTAGAAAGTATAGCATGATTTTACGCATTCCGCAAGGGGGTTCTGCCGGCGGCGGTCCTTTTGGCAAAAAGGAAAATTTAGGCTTGACAAGCGGCTCCGGTGATGGTACACTGCTATACAGTTGAGTTTTTACGATGAAAGGAGGTGCGCAGAATGACCAAAATGTGGAAGAACTTTGAATATTCGGCAAGAATTTGCAGAGGCCGTCCTGCGCCCTTTTTGCGTGTGATTTGATCCCGCAAAGTCGTTTTTCGGACGCGCTCTCTGCTTGAAACAGAGGGCGCTTATTTTATGTTCCGGCAGGGCCGGAAAGGAGAGATTCCCATGAAAACAGAATTCAAACTCTCGCCCGGCGAGAAGACCCGCATGATCCTGCGTTATCTGCGGGGCGTCAAGGGGCATTTTGCGCTGGCGCTGGCGCTGATCGTGCTGAGCATGGCGCTCAACGCGCTGACGCCGCAGATCGTGCGGGTGACGGTGGACTCGGTGCTGGGCGTGGAAACGCCCACGCTTCCCGCCTGGGTGCTGGCGCTTTTGCGCTGGGACAGCCTGCGGCAGCAGCCGCTGCGGGCGCTGTGGATCGCCGCGCTTTTGGTGCTGGCGGTGGCGGTGCTGCGCGGCGTGTGCAGCTACGGGCAGCGGGTGCGGCTTGCCAGGGGTTCCGAGGGCTTTGTGAAAAACATCCGGGACGATCTGTACCGGCATATCCAATTCCTCACCTTTGCGTGGCACAAGAACAACCCCACCGGCGACATCATCCAGCGCAGCACCTCTGACGTGGATGTGATCCGCAACTTTGTGTGCAACCAGCTTGTGGCGGTGGTGCGCACCACCTTTTTGCTCATCCTTTATGTGTGGATCATGCTGCGGATGAACGTGCGCCTGACGCTGGCGGCGCTGTGCTTCATTCCCGTGGTGGGCGTTTCCTCCGGCGTTTTTTACGGCAAGATCTCCGGCCGCTTCCAGAAGGCCGACGAGGCCGAGGGCGACCTGACCACCTGCGCCCAGGAGAACCTTACCGCCGTGCGGGTGGTGCGGGCCTTTGGCCGCGAAGCCTATGAGGAGGAAAAATTCAACGGGAAAAACGAGCACTATTCCGCACTGTGGATCAGGCTTGGCAAGGTGCTTTCGGTTTATTGGGCTTCGGGCACCTTCCTTACCGCGCTGCAGGTGATGGTGATTCTGATCCTGGGCGTTTCCGAGGCGGTGAACGGCCGGCTGACCCTGGGCGAGCTTCTGGCCTTCCTCAGTTATAACGAGGGCCTGAGCTGGCCGGTGCGCGCGCTGGGCCGCGTGCTTTCGGAAATGAGCAAGGCCGGCGTGTCTCTCGACCGTGTGGGCTATATCCTCAAGGCCGAGGAGGAGCGGGACGCCCCCGACGCGCTGCCCGCCCACACCGGCGATATCGTGTTTGATCACGTTACCTTCGGCTACGAGGGGCAGGAGGTGGTGAAGGACGTATCCTTCACCATCCGGGAGGGCGAAACCTTCGCCATTCTGGGCGGCACCGGCTCGGGAAAGAGTACACTGGTGCATCTGCTGGACCGGCTGTACGACGTGCCGGAAGGGAGCGGCGCCATCACCATCGGCGGCGTCGATATCCGCAATATGCGCCGGGGCGAGCTGCGGCAGCAGATCGGCCTGGTGCTACAGGAGCCCTTCCTTTTTTCCCAGACCGTGGGCGAAAATATCCGCGCCACCCGGCCCGGCGCCTCGGAAGAGATCATGCGGCGGGCGGCCTCCATCGCCTGCGTGGACGACGCCATCTCCTCCTTTGCCGAGGGCTATGAAACGCTGGTGGGCGAGCGGGGCGTCACCCTGTCCGGCGGCCAGAAGCAG
>JAFZPW010000017.1 GCA_017552495.1 Clostridia bacterium
CTCCATAATCAGGTTGCCGCAGCGGCGCAGTTCCTCCTTGAGCAGACCTGACGCCGTGGACAGCGCCGCGCCCCGCAGGGAATTGGAACACACCAGCTCGGCAAAATCCGCCGAATGATGGGCCGGGGTCTGCTGCTCTGGCTTCATCTCGCAAAGCGTCACCTCGACGCCGCGCAGCGCAAGCTGCCATGCCGCCTCCGAGCCTGCCAGCCCGGCGCCCACCACGGTAACGGGGCCGGTCATTGGACCTGCTCCGTTTTTTTCGCGGCGGTCTTTTTTGCCGTGGTCTTCTTGGCCGTGGTTTTGGCGGAAGCTTTTTTTGCCGTGGTCCTGTTCGCCGCAGTCTTTTTCCCCGCTGCGGCTTTTGCGGAAGAACCGGCCGCTTTCTTTCCGGTTTTGGCGGGCTTCTCCGCCGCGGCCGCTTCCGTGTTTTCCGCTTTTTTGCGCCCGCGGGTGGCGATGGGTTCCCACCAGCCGCAATCCGGCTTATGGCACAAATAGCGCTTGTCTTCCTTGGTATAATGCCGAAACACCACGCCGCCGCAACTGGGGCAAACCTTTTTAGTTGGGCTGTCCCAGGTCATGAAATCACATTCGGGATTGCGTTCACAGCCGTAATAATAATAGCCGCTCTTGGATTTTTTCTTCAGCAGACGCCCGCCGCATTTGGGACAGAAAACGCCGGTATCCTGGGTGATGGGCTTGGTATTTTTGCACTCGGGATACCCCGGACAGGCCAAAAATTTGCCGAAGCGTCCGCTCTTGATGACCATCTTCCGGCCGCACTGCTCACAGACCTCGTCGCTCTCTTCATCGGGCACCTTGATGCGCTTTTTGTCCAAATCGATCTCGGCTTGTTTGAGTTCGGCGTCAAAGCCCTTGTAAAACCGCTCCAGAATCTTGCGGTAATCCACCTTGCCCGATTCCACCTGATCCAACTGCTCTTCCATGGAGGAGGTGAACTGCACGTCCACGATGTCGTGGAACTTGTCAATCATCAGATCGGTCACCGCTTCGCCCAGATTGGTGGGTTTGAGGGCGCGGCCCTCCTTGGTGACGTATTCCCGCTCCAGCACCACGGAAATGGTGGGCGCATAGGTGCTGGGACGACCCACCCCCTTTTCCTCCATGGCTTTGATGAGGGACGCCTCGGTATACCGTGCCGGAGGCTGGGTAAAGTGCTGCTTGGGCTCTACGGCTCGATAAACCGGGCTGTTGCCCTCCTGAAGTTTGGGCAAGGGGGCGGCGTCCTCGTCCTTTGCCTCGTCGGTACTCTCTTCATACAGCGCCAAAAAGCCCGGAAAGGCCAGGCTCTGGCCGCTGGCACGGAAGATCCATTTGTCGCAGGAAATGTCTGCCGAAACGGTATCCAAAACCGCATCGCTCATCTGGCAGGCGATAAACCGGCTCCAAATCAGTTTATACAGCCGGTATTGATCGGGTGTGAGGCTGCGGCGGATCTGCTCGGGTTCCAATGAAGCGTCGGCGGGGCGAATGGCTTCGTGAGCGTCCTGGGCGTTTTTCTTGGTGTGGAACACGCGGGCCCGGGCGGGCTTATATTCCCCGCCGAAGCGATCGTCGATAAACCGTCTGGCGGCAGCCAGTGCCTCGTCTGCGATGCGCAGCGAGTCGGTACGCATATAAGTGATGAGACCGGTGACGCCGTGGCCCTCCAGCTCCACGCCTTCGTAAAGCTCCTGCGCCACCGCCATGGTGCGCTTGGCCGTCATACCCAGTTTGCGGGACGCCTCCTGCTGCAAGGTCGAGGTGGTAAAGGGCGGCGTAGGCTGACGCTTTTTCTTGGCGTTTTTCACTGTCTCAACCCGATAGGGCTTTCCTTTGATATCGGCCAGAACGGCGTTGACGGTGTCCTCGTCGGGAAGTTCCCGTTTTCCTTTTGCGTCGCCGAAGAAGCGGGCGGTAAAATCCTTATCGTTCTGACAAAGCGTCACGTCGATGCTCCAATATTCCTGGGGAACAAAAGCGCGAATCTCCCGCTCCCGATCCACCACCATGCGGGTAACCACGCTCTGCACACGCCCGGCGGACAGTCCGGTTCGCACCTTGCGCCACAAAAACGGCGACAATTTATAACCCACGATACGGTCGAGAATGCGCCGCGCCTGCTGTGCATCCACCAGATCCATGTCGATCTCCCGGGGATGCTTAATGGCCTCGGTAACGGCGCTCTTGGTGATCTCGTTAAAGGTGACCCGCTGGGTCTTGCTCCCGTCCAGCGACAATAACTGCTGCAAATGCCACGAGATGGCCTCGCCCTCGCGGTCGGGGTCGGTTGCCAGATAGACGAAATCGGCGCTGTCCGCCGCCGTCTTCAGTTCGCTGATAATCTTATCCTTGCCCTCGATGGGCAGATAGGTGGGCTGAAAATCCCGCTCCACGTCCACGCCCATCTCCTTTTTGGGAAGATCGCGCAGATGGCCCATAGATGCCTTGACCTGATAACCCGCTCCAAGATATTTGGTAATGGTTTTTGCCTTGGCGGGCGATTCCACGATAAGAAGCTTTGTCATGTAGTTCCTCCGTTCGGTGGTTTAGATCCGTTCGTAATATTGTCCCGGCAATTGCCGTAAATATCCCTTTAATTCCAGCAGTGTCAATTTGCCCATCAAAACGCCCGCCGGGATGCCCGTGCGGCGGCTGATCTCATCCAGATGCACGATGCCGTCGACGGCGTCCAGCACCGGGTCGCCCGTTTCCGGTTTCGGCTCCGGCTTCGGCTCCGCGGGACGGAGCGGCTGAGCCGGACGGACGCGCGGCGCAGGCTTATGGGGCGGAGCAGGCTGCTTTTCCGCTGTGTAACCGTATTGCGCCAGAATATCCTCCGCCGAGCGCACCAGTTGGGCGCCGCCGGCGATCAACTCGTTGCAGCCCTCGCTGGCAGGCGAATCCACGCCGCCCGGAACGGCGAACACATCCCGCCCCTGCTCCAGCGTAAGCGAGGCGGTAATCAGCGATCCCGAGCGTTTGGGCGCTTCCGCCACCAGTACGCCCAGACACAGGCCGCTGATGATCCGGTTGCGCCGCACAAATGAGGCGCGATAGTTTTTTGCCCCCGGCGGATATTCACTGACAGCGGCGCCGCGATACAGAATATCCCGCAAAAGCGCCGCGTTTTCGGCGGGATAGCATTTATCGATGGCCGTTCCGAAAACGGCGACGGTGGGCGTTTCGCCCCGCAAAGCGCCCCGGTGTCCGGCGGAATCAATGCCCGCCGCCATACCCGAAACCACGCACACCCCGTTTTGACTGAGATGAAACGCGATCTTTTCCGCATGAATCAGGCCGTAGGGCGTGGCCTTGCGCTGTCCCACCACAGCCACGGCAGGGATTGCGTTAAGATCGGGCAGCGTCCCCCGGACATAAAGCGCCAGCGGCGGATCGTAAATCTCCTTCAGCCGGGCGGGATAGGTCGCGTCGGTGATGGGAAGGATGGAAATGCCAAGCGCACGGCACCGCTCGATGATCCTGCTTGAAGGAGCCAGACTGCGCGTTTGCAGGCGCTGACGCTCCTTCGCGTCAAAGCGGCAAATCTTCACCAGTTCTTCCGTGGATGCCTGATAGACCGCCTCTGCCGAACCGAAACGCTCCAGCAGGCGCAGCGCCTTGACGGGCGGGATGGCCGCCGCCTCTTTCATCCAGAGCAGTGCTTGCCATTCCTTTTCCTGCCCGTTCATCGGCTCATCTCCCACATCAAAATCCCAGCGGCCACACCGGCGTTGAGCGATTCGGCGCTTTGGATGGGAATCATCACGCTGCCGCGGCACAGATCCTTCACCGCGGCGGAAACGCCGTGGGCCTCATTGCCCACCACCACGCAGGCGCGATGCAAATCAAGCCCGGTAACGGGTCGGCTGTCTGCGTCCAGCGCCGCCGCATAAAGCGGAAGATCGAGCCGTTCCATGGCTTCCCGCAGCGTCTGCGGGCTGCGGTGAAACAATTTGGCGCGGAACAGGCTTCCCATGGCGGCTCGCACCACCTTCGGACTGTAAGGATCCGCACAATCGCCCAGCAGGATCACGCCGTCCAAGCCAAATGCGTCGGCCGTCCGCAAAATGGTGCCCAGATTGCCGGGATCCCGCAGATCGTCCAGCGCCAGAAAGCGCGTCCCGCAAAGGGTTTCGGGTTCTTTTGGGATGGGGAGCGTAAACACCACGCCCTGGGGCGCGGGCACGTCGCTGAGTTGTTGCAGCACCGACCCAGTCACCAGGGCCACAGGACAGACCAGCGGTGGGAGCCGTTTTTCCTGTCCTTGCACGCAAAAGACCTGCCGGGGTGCAAGACCGCTGCGCAGCGCTTCGTCCAAAAGCGTGAAGCCCTCGCAGACGAAAAGTTCTTCTTCCCGCCGTCTTTTCCCGGAGGCCGAGAGCGCGCAGACCGCTTTAATCTGCGGATTGTCGCGGCTGGTGATCGTCAGCACATTCGCTCCCCTCCCTTTCAAAACAGGCCGATTTATACGTCCTTTTCAACCATGGGATATAGTATAGCGCAAAAAAAACGGGTTTGCAAGAGGTTTTCCGCCGTTCTCCTATTAAATATAACAAAACCCGATTTCGACAAAAAATCTCCCCCGGCAAGAGCCAGGGGAGATGGAAGAAAACGCCGGTTTATTTCGCCTCTTTGCCGCCCAGAATCTTCCACAGAACGGCAGCCAGCGCGCCGCCTGCCAGCGGGCCCACGATAAAGACCCAGACATTGGCCAGCGCATCGCCGCCCAGCAACAGCGCGGGACCGAAGGAGCGGGCGGGATTGACGCTGGTGCCGGTAAAGAAGATGCCCAGCAAATGAACCAACGTCAGCGAACCGCCGATGACCAGGCCGGCCACCTTGCCGTTTTCCGGCTTGCTGGTGACGCCCAGAATGGCCAGCACAAACACGCAGGTAAGGATAATCTCAACGATCAGCGATTTGACAACGCTGCCGTCATACAGGCCGTTGGCGCCCAGACCGTAAGAGGTGCCGATGAGGCCGCGAAGCACGGCCGCGCCTGCGACAGCGCCCAAAAACTGCGCGATCACATAGCCGATAAAATCGGAAACGCTCATGCCTCCGTTGAGCAGAACGCCCAGCGAAACAGCAGGGTTGATGTGGCAGCTGGAGATGTTGCCGATGGAATACGCCATGGCCACGATCACCAGACCAAAGGCCAGAGCGGTCATCAGATAAGATACGTTGGCCGCAGCGGTGCAGCCCGTCACAGCGGCCACGCCGCAGGCGAAGAGAACCAGGACAAAGGTGCCGACAAACTCGGCGGCGTACTTCTTCATGTTGCTCATGATTCAGACGACCTTTCTTTTTTTTGTTTTTCCGGCGGAGCAAAAGGCCCGGGTCGGTTCCTTGGATTGCAGTTTCATTTTACACCCATGCCGCGCATTCGTCAAGGGCGCTCAGGCGCGCCAGACCTCTTTTCCCGCAATATAAGTATGCACGGGCCGCACCTTGCCGATCTCAAAAGGCGGCACGGTGAAAAGATCCCTGTCCAGCACGACAAAACTGGCCTCGTATCCCGGCGCAAGCTGTCCCAGGCGATCAAAGCCGCTGATGATGGCGCTTTCACGGGTATAGAGCGCCACCGCCGTCTCCACGTCGACGGCTTGCTGCGCCCCGCAGGGCGTCCCGTCATAGGCGGTGCGGGTGACGGCGGCCTGCATGGTATAAAAGGGATCGGTTGGCTCGTCCCATGCGTTGGCGGGCGCATCGGTGGACAGAGCCACGGTCACGCCCCGCTCCAGCAGCGTCCGGATGGGATACGCCTTCTGCGTTCGGGGCAGGCCGTAGTTTTTTAGATAGCTCTCGATTTCGGAAAAGAAGAACAGCGGCTGGGTGGCAACGGCGATCCTCTTCTCCGCCATTTGATCGATGCTCTCGCTTTCGGGCTCGGTGACGTGCTCAATGCGAGCATAAGGCGCGGCGGTACGCATCCAGTTTTCCTCCCGGGCGACGCGGCTGACAACGCGGCGGATGGCCCGGGCGCCCATGGCGTGGACGGCAAGCTGGCAGGCGTTTGCCTTGCAAAATTCCACCGCCGTGTCCAAAAGCGCGTCGGAGGACACCGAAAGGCCGCAGTCTTCTGTGCCAAGATATGGCTCTTTGATCCATGCGGTGTGCCCCGAAATGCTCCCGTCGCTCATCAGTTTAAGGCCCGCCGCCCGCACCCGTGACTTGGGATCGGTCATCTCCCCCGTCAAGCGAAAAGCAGGATCCTTCCAGTAATACTCCCAGAAATAATACAGCGCTGCACGCTGGGCAAATCCGCGCCGTTCCGCCTCTTTGTAGATCCGCCATACGTCGGCGCCGTTGGCCCCCATGTCGGTGACGGCCACCACGCCCTCGGCGGCCAGCAGCTCGCCCAGGCGGAGCAGTTCGGTCACGTTGTCCTCCAGCTTCATCCGGGGAACAAAGCGGTCGGCCAGATCCTTCGCTGTCTCATAGAGGATGCCGTTGGGCGTCCCGTCGGGTTCACGTCCGATGGCGCCGCCGTCGGGATCAGGCGTCTCCGCCGTGATGCCGCAGCACTTCAGCGCCGCGGTGTTGCACATAGCCACATGCTCGCAGTTGCGAGTGATATAAACCGGCACATCGGCGGCGCCCCGGTCCAGATCGTGCCGGTCGGGCAGGCGGCGCTCCTTCAGTTTTCCGTCGTCCAGGCCCCAGCCCCGCACCCACTGCGCCGGTCCCTGCAGCGCGCGTCGGCGCGCCACCTGCTTCACGATGTCCCCGATGGAATGGACATGAGGCGGCAGACAGGTGATGAAAGTCTTCATCTCCGCCGTCATAGCGGGATGGATATGGCTGTCGATCAAGCCGGGAATCACGGTTTTCCCCGAAAGATCGGTTACCGACTCCTCCGACCCGGCGCCTGTAAGGATGGCTTCCGTGCTTCCCACCGCAGTCACGGTATCGTCCTCCACGGTGAACGCTTCCGCCCAGAGCCGCTGTGGGTCGGCGGTAAATACTTTTCCGTTGATGAAATGGCAGCGCATAAGATCTCCTTTCTCACAATCGGCAAACAACGGGGTTCTTTTTTCTCATTTTATCTGTATGATTTGGAAAAAACAACCCCTGAAACGGAAAAACCGGCGGCAAATGCCGCCGGTAAAAATTGTGTTACTGTTTTGCGCGCATCTCCCGGATGATCCGGTCGATCTCGTGAGCCACGCGGATAAAATCGTCTTCCTTATAGCCCTTGGTGGTCATGGCAGGCGTACCGATGCGGATGCCCGAGGTCTGAGCGGGCGAACGAGTCTCGTTGGGCACACAATTCTTGTTAAGCGTGATCCCGTGTCGATCCAGTTCATCCTGCACGGCCTTGCCGGTGAGGCCGGTATCGGTGAGATCCAACAGGAAAAGATGATTGTCCGTTCCGCCGGTGACCACCTGATACCCCATCTCCATAAAGGCGCCGCACATAGCGGCCGCGTTTTTCACCACTTGACGGATGTAATCCCGGAATGCCTCGGTGCAGGCCTCCTCCGCCGCGATGGCCTTGCCGGCAATCACATGCTGCAGGGGACCGCCCTGCGTGCCGGGGAAAACGGCGCCGTCGATCTTTTTCGCCAGCTCGGGCTTGCAAAAAATCAAGCCGCCCCGGGGCCCGCGAAGGGTCTTATGGGTGGTGGTGGTGATGATGTCGGCCAAGCCGAATGGCGAGGGATGCTCCCCTGCCGCAATCAGGCCGGCGATATGAGCCATATCCACCATGAAATACGCGCCCACCTCCCGGGCAATCTCCGCAAAAGCGGCAAAGTCGATCCTTCTGCTGTAAGCCGAGGCGCCCGCCAGAATCAGTTTGGGATGGCATTCCAGCGCCTTTTTCCGCACGTCGTCCAGATCAATCAGGCCCTGGCTGTTGACATCGTAAAACCGCATATCATAGAGCTTACCGCTGATGTTCACCGGCGAGCCGTGAGTCAGATGGCCGCCGTTGTTCAGATTCATGGCAAGCACCGTGTCGCCGGGAGTCAAAACGCTCATATAAGCGGCGATATTGGCGGAAGATCCGCTGTGGGGCTGAACATTGACGTGATAGTCGGTGGAAAAAACCTTGCGCCACATATCGCAGCAGTATTCCTCCAACTCGTCCACATAGTCGCAGCCGCCGTAATACCGGCCCTTACTTCCGGAGGTGCGCAGGGTGGGATATCCTTCGGAATATTTGTTGGTGAGGCAGGAACCCACGGCGCGCAGCACATCGGGGCTGACAAAGTTTTCGCTGGCAATCAGCTCAATATTGCGGTTCTGACGTTCCTGCTCTTTTTCAATGATCTCAAAGATTTTAGAAGGCATTGGCGCTACCCCTTTTCTTCATCTGATTCAAAATCTGGATTTATTGTAACATGCGGGAAAGGGGATTGCAAGTTTCCGCCTCCAAAATGTTCCACGAAATTTCCGTGTCTTCCCCGTGTTTTTTTAGTGCTCACGGCGGTGCGTCCAAAGAAGGGCGCGTTCCTTTCCCGTTTATTTGTCCAACACTTCCACCTGAATGTCCGCCACGGTCGCCTCCATCAGGCGGATTTCTTCGTCGCTGAGCGTGATTGCCAGGCAGTTTGCCGTATCAGCCACATTTTCGGGCTTACGCATCCCCACCAAAAGGCTCATTTTGTCGTACTGTGTCAGCGCCCACGCCTCCACCAGTCCCGCAAAACTGCACCCGTGCGCCCGGCAGAGGGGCTCCCACGCGGCAAAGGCGCGGCGCAGCCCCTCCTGATACCGCGCTTCCACCCAGGGCAGACGGGCGCGGATATCGGTCTTGGCGAAGCGGCGCTCCAAAAAGGCGGGCGAGGTCAAAAATCCCTCCTCCAGCACGCCGTAAGTCTGGAAGGTGACGCCGTATTTCCCGGCCGTTTTGAAATAGTCCCGGCCGTGGAAGGGCGAAAGAATGCTGAAAAATTCCTGCACCACCGAAACGCCGCCGGAGACCCGCGCGGCGCTCTGCTGATATTCCTCCAGATCGGCGGGCTGGCTGTTGGAAAGTCCGTAGGCGCGGATCTTGCCCTCCCGGATCAGATCCTCCAGCGTCCCCACGGTTTCGTCCACCGGAAAACGCTTGCAGACGTAATGGACGATGACCGAATCCAGATAATCCGTCTGCATCCGGCGCAGGGAATCTTCCACGTCCCGCCTGACCGCCGCGGCGCGAGTGTCGTTGTTGACGGTGTAGCCGTCGCGAGAATAGTGGAAGTTGCCGCCCTCCTGCCGCCAGTTGAGCGAGCATTTGGTCTGCAAAACAAAGTCGTGCCGCCGCCCCTTCAGCGCGCGGCCCAGCAGTTCTTCGCTGGCGCCGGTGCCGTAAACGGGCGCCGTGTCGATATAATTGATGCCCCGCTCCTTGCAGGCGTCCAGAAGCGAGGCCGCTTCCGCCGCCGTGGAATCCCGATCAGACCAAACGCTTCCGCCGCCCAGACCCCAAGTGCCCAGC
>JAFZPW010000185.1 GCA_017552495.1 Clostridia bacterium
AAACGTGCCAATAATACGCATGAGCGACGTGGCGCTGACGGAGGTGGAATGGCTGTGGTATCCATACTTGCCCCTGGGAAAAATCACGATCCTCCAAGGCAACCCGGGAGAAGGAAAGACTTATTTCGGTATGGAGCTGGCGGCTGCCTGCACGAATCGAAAGCCGCTGCCGGATGCCCAAGTCTTGGAACCATTCAACGTGATCTATCAGACGGCGGAGGACGGCTTGGGCGATACGGTGAAGCCTCGCCTGATCTCCGTGGGAGCCGATCTGGACCGGGTGCTGGTGATCAACGATGAGGCATCGCCCCTCAAACTCTCCGATGACCGCATCGAGAAGGCCATTGTGGAGAACGGCGTCAGACTTCTGATCATCGATCCGATCCAGGCTTTTCTCGGCGCTGAGGTGGACATGAACCGGGCCAACGAAGTCCGTCCGATCATGAAAAGGCTCGGAGACATGGCCCAGCGGACCGGCTGCGCTGTGCTGCTTATTGGACATCTGAATAAGGCCTCCGGAAGCAAAAGCGCCTACCGCGGTCTTGGGTCCATCGACATTGCGGCAGCAGCGCGAAGCGTGCTGCTGATCGGCAGACCCAAGGACGAGCCAAGTCTCCGGGTTCTCTGTCACAACAAATCCTCCCTGGCCCCGGAAGGGCCAAGTCTGGCTTTCCGGCTGGACGGGGAGGATGGCTTTCAATGGGTGGGCGAATACGATATCACCGCAGACGATCTGCTCAGCGGAAAATCCGGCGAGGACGCCCAGAGCAAGCTGGAACGGGCAAAGAATCTGATTCTGGAGCTGCTGATGGAACGTGTTGAGGTCAGCGCAGCGGAGATCGAACAATTCGCCGCAAAGCAGAAGATCGGAGAACGGACCGTTCGGAAAGCGAAGGCAGAACTGCGGGATGCAGGCTCTCTCGGCTCCCGGAAGGTCGGACAGCAGTGGTATCACTTCCTGGTGACCGTGGAAGAACCGCCGAAGCCGCCCGTGGTGCCAAAGCCGCCACCAGAAGACTGGACCGATCCCATGAAACGACTTAAAAAGGCATCTGAAATACTGGGGATCGAGTTTGTTTTCATCGACGCAGAGGTGGTGAAGCCGATGCCGCCCGAACAGCTCCCGGAACCTCAAACGGCACTGCTAACCGACGGTTTCCAGTGACCGTTTTGCCGGTTGCCGTTTGCCGGATGGATGCCGCCCATCATTGCATCACTCACATCAAATAATTCTGTCCATGTTGGACCGAATTTCAGTACACCTCACTTCTGTCCAAGTTGGACAGAAGTTGACGGTGAGGAGGAACCACTGACTGACCTCCGAATAATCCGTTACGCAATTGGCAAGATTGCCGCCGACAGCGGAAGTTGTTATACTTTCTGTGTCGATGGCAGATGAATTTTTGCTACAGGAAAGGAGATAAAATGGTAGCAGGACATCTGAGACAACGGGGCGGTTATTGGCATCTCGTTTTGAGTTATACAGACGAAAACGGGATCAAACGAACGCCGTCCAAATCCACAAAACTACCCGTCAAGAACAACATGCGCCGAGCTGAAGAAATGCTCCAGAAATGGCGTGCCGAGATGAACGAAGAACTTCAGGAGCGCATCCTGGCAAAGCAGGGCGGCAAAGAATATGCAAAGAACATCCGGTTCACCAAGTTTCTCGAGGACTGGCTGAAAATGATGAAATCCAGCGTGGAGGCTACGACCTACTGTGCCTATGAGCAAACGATTCTGAAAAGGATCATCCCGTACTTCGACAAGAATTACCCAAAGTTGCTCCTGAGGGACGTGACAGCCAAACATATCCAGGATTACTACACTTATGAACTGGAAGAAATGGGCGTCAGCGCCAATACGGTGATCCACCGCCACGCCAACATCCGCAAAGCGCTGCAGTATGCCTACAAGACCGATCTGATCGATTCCAATCCTGCCGATAAAGTCCAGCGGCCAAAAAAGGTGAAATTCGAGTCCATCCCTTATAACGGCGAGGAACTGGAGAAGTTGTTCGCCGCCGTCAAGGGGACGGATCTAGAGCTGGGAGTGATCCTTGCGGCCTTCTACGGCCTGCGGCGCAGTGAAGTCGTGGGACTGAGGTGGGACGCCATTGATTTTGACCGGAAAGTCATCACCATCCGTCATACCGTAACAAAAACACTTGTCGACGGCAAATATGTGGAGATTGCGAAGGATCGGACGAAAACGCAGTCTTCCCGACGGAGCCTTCCCCTTGTTCCACCATTCGAGGCGCTGCTAAAGGAGATGAAGAAAACTCAGGAGGAATACCGGAGGCTTTGTGGAAGCTGCTACTGCGAAGACTACAAGGACTATGTTTACGTCAATGCGCTGGGCGAGCGGATCAAGCCGGGATATCTCACGCAGGCTTTCCCGGAGTTTCTGGAAAAGCACGGGATGCGCCGCATACGCTTCCACGATCTGAGGCACTCCTGTGCGACCCTTCTCTACGCCAACGGTGTGGCGCTCAAGGACATTCAGGAATGGCTGGGGCACAGCGACATCGGCACTACCAGCAACATTTACACCCATCTGGATTACAGTGCCAAGATCGCCTCCGCCAATGCAATTCTGGATTTCTTCCCGAAGCAAAACTGACCTCAAATCGAAAAATGACCTCCCGATTGGCCTCCACAGGCTCTCAAACCCTTGTGCCACAAGGCTTTGCAGGATTCAGATCCTCCGGTAAACACGATTTTGGCCCCTTATCACGGCATCGGACGCCCCGACCTCTTTTGAGATCAATGGACAGAGAAAGTCCCGAAAACCCTGTGTTTTCAAGGCTTTCGGGACTTTCGTTGGTGCCGGCGGCGGGGGTCGAACCCGCACGGGTGATTAGCCCATTGGATTTTGAGTCCAACACGTCTGCCAATTCCATCACGCCGGCATAGGCGTTTGGGGGAAAATGCTCGATTAAGTTTTTTGTGTTCTGGAGGGCAATTTGGAGGGCAGTGCCGAAAAACGCGGTTCGAACTTTTTTGAAAACCCTTATATGACAAGGGCTTCCGCGTTTGGAACGGTGCGAGACGAACATAATTTTGAGTCCGTCACGTCTGCCAATCCCATCACACCGGCATGCGCTTCACATATTACAATAAGTCTTCCCCGATTGCAAGTATTATTTCCGCAGCCAAAGGGGCCCCGGCGACAAAGCCGGGGCCCCTGTTGCCGTTTGGTTTACCTGATCAAAGCCGACGCCATCAGATGGGGTTGGCCTTGATATACTCCAGCTCGTCATCCAGATCGGAGCCGAGGAACCAGAACTCGGTCTTCTCCTCCTTGCCGGCAGCCTTGTTTTCCAGCGCCTTCTTCACCTTGTCGGGGGT
>JAFZPW010000186.1 GCA_017552495.1 Clostridia bacterium
CCAGTTCGGGCGTGGGCGTGACCGCAGCGGCAGGCAAAACCACTTATGAATGCCTGCTGGGCGCGGCCGAAGCCGCCGATTGCTTGGTACGAACCAAATATTGCACCGTTTTGCCTGCGGATATCCGTTTGGCTGCCGCTGAACTAGAGATCAGCGATCTTCCTCAGCGGGAGCGTCGGCTCAAGCGGGCGCTGGACGGCGTAAAAGAGCACTTTGATTATATTTTCATTGACTGTCCGCCCAGCTTGGGTCTGCTCACCGTCAATGCGCTGGCCGCCTGCGATACCGTTCTGGTGCCCATGCAGTGTGAATATTACGCGCTGGAGGGTCTGAGCCAGCTTGTTTCCAGCATTCGCACCGTCAAGCGAGCCATCAATCCGGCCATCGACATTCAGGGCATCGTTCTCACCATGTACGACGGCCGCACCAATCTCACCATTCAGGTGGCCGAGGAAGTGAAAAAATACTTTGGCCGCAAGGTTTATAAAACGGTCATCCCCCGCAACGTGCGCCTTTCCGAGGCGCCCAGCCACGGAATGCCCATCATTGCCTACGACCGCCTTTCTCGCGGGGCGGCGGCCTATCGGGCGGTGGCGGAGGAGTTTCTCAAGCAAGGAGGGAACTGAGCATGGCAAAGGCAAAGGGTCTGGGCAGGGGGTTGGAAGCCCTCTTTGGCGAAGAGCAGCAGCCGGAAAAGCAGGCCGTCGGCATTCGCCTTTCCGAGATTGAGCCCAATCCCCGTCAGCCCCGACGGGATTTCGATCCGGAGGCGCTGGCGGCGCTGGCGGAGAGCATCCGGGAAAACGGCGTAATTACGCCCATCACCCTGCGGAAAACGGGAGACACCTATCAGATCATCGCCGGTGAGCGCCGCTGGCGGGCCGCCCGCATGGCGGGACTGCACGAGATTCCGGCCATGGTGCTGGACGTGGACGAGGAAACGGCCTATGCGCTGGCGCTGATCGAGAATTTGCAGCGGGAAGACCTGAATCCCATGGAGGAGGCCGAGGGTTACCGGCGTCTGACCCAGGAGTTGGGGCTGACCCAGGAGCAGGCCGCCCAGCGGGTGGGCATCTCCCGCCCTGCTGTGGCAAACGCCATGCGGCTTTTGGCGTTGCCGGAACCGGTGGCGCGGCTGTTGCGGGACAAGCAGCTTTCCGCCGGACACGCCCGCGCCCTGCTGCCGCTGGAGGATGCGGCGCGGATGGAGCAGGCCGCCAGACAGATCCTGGAGGAACAGCTCTCGGTGCGCCAGACCGAGGCGCTGGTCAAGCGGCTGCTGCGTCAGCCCAGGGATGCCGAACCCCGATCCCGGGACATTTATGTTGCCGAACTGGAGCGGGTGATGGCGTCGCTCACAGGGCACAAGGTGCGTATTCAGCCCGGCCCCAAAAAGGGGAGAATCGTTGTGGAATATTACGGGAATGACGATTTAGAGGCTGTCTGCGAAGCGTTAAAGCACATAAAAACATCAAATTGATAAAAGAGCCCGAGCGGCTCAGGAGGAACCAACCATGTTGGATATCAAACGGATCAAAGAACAGCCCGACGAGATCGTCGAGCTCCTGGCCCGCAAGGGCCGGGATGCCAGGGATGAGATCGCCCGCATTCTGGAGCTGGACGGCGCCCGCCGCGCCCTCATCAGCGCCACCGACGAGTTGAAGGCCCGGCAAAACGCCGTGTCCAAGCAGATCCCCGCTATGAAAAAGGCCGGACAGGATGTGGCGCCCGTTTTTGCCGAGATGAACGCCCTCAAGGAAACCATCAAGGAAAACGACGCGAAGATCGCCGCGGTGGAGGCCGAATACCGGGAGCTGATGCTGGCGCTGCCCAACCTGCCCGACCCCGACCTGAAGCCCGGCGGCAAGGAAAACAACGAGCCGCTGAAATACTTTGGCGAGCCCCACCGGTTTGACTTCGAGCCGAAAAACCATGTGGATCTGTGTACTTCACTGGGCCTGATCGACTATGAGCGGGGCGTCAAACTGGGAGGCAACGGATTCTGGCTCTATAAGGGCATGGGCGCCCGGTTGGAGTGGGCGCTGCTCAATTATTTCATCGACACCCACATCAAGGACGGGTATACCTTTATCCTGCCGCCGCATATGCTGGAATACCAGTGCGGGCTGACGGCGGGACAGTTCCCCAAGTTTGCCGACGAGGTTTATAAAATCGCCAACCCCACCGACGAGGGTCGCGTTCACTATATGCTGCCCACCGCCGAGGCGGCGCTGGCTTCCTATTTCCGGGACGAGATGCTCCGCGAGAGCGACCTGCCAGCCAAGATGTTCGCCTATACCCCCTGCTTCCGCCGGGAAGCCGGCTCTTACCGGGCCGACGAACGGGGTATGGTGCGGGGCCACCAGTTCAACAAGGTGGAGATGTTCCAGTTCACCCTGCCGGAGAAGTCCGACGAGGCCTTCGAGGAGCTGGTGACCAAGGCCGAAGCGCTGGTGAGCGGACTGGGCTTCCATTTCCGCACCGTCAAGCTGGCCGCCGGAGATTGTTCGGCCTCCATGGCCCGGACTTACGATATCGAGATCCAGATTCCTTCCATGAACGGGTATAAGGAGGTCAGCTCGGTGTCCAATGCCCGGGATTATCAGGCCCGCCGCGGCAACATCCGCTTTAAGCGCGAGGCCACCGGCAAGCCGGAGTTCGTCCACACCCTCAACGGCTCAGGTCTGGCCACCTCCCGCATTCTGCCCGCGCTGGTGGAGCAGAATCAGTTGGCCGACGGCTCGGTGAAGATCCCGCCGGTGCTGCAACGCTATCTGGGCGGCATCGAGGTTCTCAAGCCGGAAAAATGATTACGAAAAATTATATTATTTAAAAATATAACAAAATAAAATCAAAATTCCCGCAAAGCCGCAAGCCTTTGCGGGGCAAACCGGGCGAAGCCCGACGGCACTTCTGTGCCGCGCCGGGAGTCCGGCGTCCGCGAAGGAAGCGGCAGACGTGCCGTGCCCGGAGCGTAACAAAAGAACAGGGGCCCCCGCAAAGCCGCAAGACTTTGCGGGGCAAACCGGGCGAAGCCCGACGGCACTTCTGTGCCGCGCCGGGAGTCCGGCGTCCGCGAAGGAAGCGGCAGACGTGCCG
>JAFZPW010000018.1 GCA_017552495.1 Clostridia bacterium
CACCAGGTCGCCCAGGCGGCGGGTGTTGAAGAGGATCTTGTCCACATACTCGCGCTGGCGGGCAAGGTCGCCCTCCGTATCCTGCAGCAGCATGGCGTAGCCCTCGATGGCGGTAAGGGGGGTTTTGAACTCGTGGGAAACGTTGGCGATAAAGTCCTTCCGCAAGGTCTCGATGGCGCCCAGTTCCCGGGCCATGGTGTTGAAGCTCTCATAGGTGGTACGAATTTCTTCAATCGAGCCGCTATATTCCACCGTCAGGTCAAAATCGCCCCTGGCGATCTGCCGGGACGCGTCGCTGAGCCGCGCCACGGGCGCAAGGAGGATCCGGCTCATCACCATGGACACAATGGCGCCGGCCACGCTCACCGTCATCGCGGCGCAGCCCAGCGCCACGGCGGTCTCGGGCCGGGTGACCCCCAGCAGATAGAGCAGCAGCACGGTGAGCGCCATGACGCCCGCCACGATCAGGGTGATGACGCAGGCCCAGAAAAATTGAAACAATTTTGTTTTTACCCTGGGTTTTTCAGCCATTTCCCTTCACCACCTTGTAGCCCAGCCCCCGCACGGTGACGATCTCCAGATCGGGATTGTCCCGCAGACGGTCGCGCAAGCGGTTGACGTGAACGTCCAGCGTATGGATGTCGGTCTCGGAATCCAGGCCCCAGATGTCGTCCATCAACTGCTGGCGGGTAAAGGTTCTCCCGGGAAAAGAAGCCAGCTTATACAAAAGCTGAAACTCCTTCTGCGGCAGTACCTCCCGCGCACCGCCCCGCTGCAAAGAAAAGGAATCGTATTCCAGCACGGTGTCGCCCAGAACCTGCCGCCGCTCCGAAATCATTTTGGCCCGGCGCAAAAGGGCGTTGATTCGCAGCACCATCTCGTTGACGTTCACCGGCTTGACCATATAGTCGTCGGTGCCCGAAAGAAAGCCCTGCTGCATATCCTCAAACCGGTCTTTGGCGGTAATCATCAGCACGGGAACGGTGCTGCCCGCCTCCCGAAGCTGCTGCACCAGCTCATAGCCGTCCAGTTCGGGCATCATCACATCGGAAACGATGAGATCCACATATTCGTTTTCCAGAATCCGGAGAGCCTCCTTGCCGTCGGAGGCGCCCACCGGCTGAAAGCCGCTGCGGGAAAGCACCCGGCAGAACATCTGCCGCAGTTCGCCGTCATCCTCCGCCACCAAAATGCGAAACATCCGCTCCACTCCTTTCAAAAGGATCTTACGCAACGATGATACCATGTTTTCCGCCGCCGCGCAAGCGCTGTTCCGCCGTCGAAACATCAACTTTTGTTGAGATGCAGTTGATGGAAAATTGAAGTTGGCCCGCTATAATAATCAAAAATAATCATTTTGGAGAGATTTCCATGGGCACACAAACCATCCGCATCAGCGCCGACAGCACCTGCGATCTGTCGCCCGCGCTGGTCAGCCGATATCACATCGCCATCGCCCCCTTGCAGGTGATCGTAGCGGGAAAACCTTATCTGGACGGCGTTGAGATCGACCCCGACCGTCTGTTTTCCATGGTGGAAAAGAGCGGGAAACTCGGATCCACCACCGCCGTCAATTTCGAAGAATATCTGTCTTTTTTCCGCGCTCAACGACAGGATTTTGACGCGGTGATCCATTTTACCATCAGCAGCGAGATGTCCTCCTGCTTCCAGAACGCCTGCGCTGCGGCCGCCGAACTGGAAAACGTCTACGTCATCGACTCCCGCAACCTTTCTACCGGCATCGGCCAGCTTGTGCTGGACGCCGCCGAAATGGCGGAGGCCGGAACGGATCCCCGGGAAATCGTTCGCCGGCTGGAGGAAAAGAAGGCAAAGCTGGACGTGAGCTTCGTGCTGGACACGCTGGAATATCTCCGCCGGGGCGGCCGCTGCTCCACGGTGGCGGCGCTGGGGGCCAATCTGCTCAGGCTCAAGCCCTGCATCCAGGTGACCGAAGGCGCCATGGGCGTCGGAAAAAAATACCGGGGCTCGCTGGAGGATTCCTTTCTCCATTATGTTCGTGACAAGCTGGCTCAGCCGGAAACGGTGGATCCCGGTCGCATCTTCATCACCCATTCCGGAGTCGATCCCGTTTTGGTGGAAAAGGTGAAGACCGCCGTGCAGGCATGCGTCCCCTTCCGGGAGATCTATGACACCCGGGCCGGCTGCACCATCTCCAACCACTGCGGTCCCAATTGTCTGGGCATTCTGTTTTATCGGAAATAAGCGGTTTTCTTCTTTTTGTGAAAAAAAGGCTTTGAGGAAGCTTCCTCAAAGCCTTTTTTGTTTATTATTCTTCCTCCGGCGCGCCGTGGTCGTGCGCATGGTCGTCACAGGCGGGAATCACGCCTACATAAGGAGTGGGGTCGATGCCCTGCCGCTGATAATAGTCTGCCAGCGCGGCGCGGATGGCCTCTTCCGCCAAAACGGAGCAGTGCACCTTTACGGGAGGCAGCCCATCCAGCGCCTCCATCACGGCCTTGTTGGTGAGGGTCAGGGCCTCCTGTATGGTCTTGCCCTTGACCATTTCGGTGGCCATGGACGAGGTTGCCACGGCGGCGCCGCAGCCAAAGGTCTGGAATTTCACATCCACGATCACGTCGTTTTCGATCTTGAGCATCATCTTCATGATGTCGCCGCACTTCTGATTGCCCACCGTGCCGACGGCGTTGGCGTCTGGCAGCTCGCCCACGTTGCGGGGATGGGCGAAATGATCCATCACTTTTTTGGAATATTCCATTTTCCGTTTCCTCCTTTATGCTTTCCAGATGGGGCTCATGGCGCGCAACACATCCACCACGTCCTTCAGTCGCTCCAAAATATAATCCACGTCTTCCCCGGTGTTCTGCATCCCCAGCGTCAGCCGCAGCGAACCGTGGGAGATCTCGTGGCTCAGGCCGATGCCCAGCAGCACATGGCTGGGGTCGAGACTCCCGGTGGAGCAGGCCGAGCCGGTGCTTGCGCAGATGCCGTTCATATCCAGTCGCAGCACCAGACTTTCGCCCTCGATGGCGTTGATGCAGAAGGAGCAGGTTCCCGGCAGCCGGTCGGTGGGATGGCCCGTGAGGATGGTCTGGGGCATTTGCAGCACTCCGTCGATGAGCTTGCGGGACAGGCCGCGAAGATAGGTCATCTCCCGCTCCAAATTCTCCCGTTTGATGCGGGCGGCCTCGCCCAGCCCCACGATGGAGGCGATGTTTTCCGTGCCGGAGCGGCGGCCCTTTTCCTGTCCGCCGCCGGTGATCTGCGGCTCCACCAAAACGCCCTTGCGGATATACAGGGCTCCCACGCCCTTGGGCGCGTTGATTTTGTGGCCCGAAATCGAAAGCATATCAATGTTCATGGCCTTCACGTCCACGGGGACGTGGCCGTAAGCCTGTACCGCGTCGGTGTGGAAGATCACACCCTTTTCCCGGCAAAGCGCGCCGATGGCGGCGATGTCGTTCACCGTGCCGATCTCGTTGTTGGCGAACATGATGCTCACCAGCGCCGTGTCGGGCCGGATGGCGGCCTCCAGATCGGCAAGGCGCACCTTTCCGTCACGATCCACAGGGAGATACGTGACCGAAAAGCCCTCCTTCTCCAGCGCCTGCGCCGTATACAAAACGGCGTGATGCTCAATGCAGGAGGTGATGAGATGCGTTTTCCCCTTTGCCTGACGGGAATGCAGATACCCCCGCAGCGCCAGGTTGTCCGCCTCGCTGCCGCAGCCGGTAAAATAGATCTCGCCGGGGTCGGCGTTCATCAGAAGAGCCACCTGCCGGCGGGCCTCCTCCAGCGCAAGATGGCTGCTCTGCCCCAGCGCGTAAAGGGTGCTGGCGTTGCCGTATTCCGTGGTGAGAAAGGGCATCATTTTTTCCAAAACGCGGGAATCGATGGGCGTCGTCGCCGCGTTGTCCGCATACACAAAGCGGTCTTTCATCTTGTATTCTCCTTTCACGGCGAGCGCCGTTTTTCGTGGCTCGCCGCGTTTGTCGGAATAAAAATCCTTTTTTCCTCTTTACTCCGTTTTTCTTATCTGATATAATCATAACAGAGATTCACAAAAGATGCAAGAACGCAGTTTCTTCGCACCAAGTAAGGAGTGTCTTACTTATGACCAACAACCGGATCAATCTCTGCGGCGCCGTAGGGCGCTGCCCTATGAATTACGCCATGTCTCTTATCGGCGGCAAGTGGAAAATGCAGATCCTCTGCTCCCTCAATTCCGGTGGAACCATGCGCTACAACGCGCTGAAAAAGCGTATCGCCGGCATTTCCAATACCGTTTTGGCCGCCACCCTGCGGGAGTTGGAGTCCGACGGGCTGGTGCAGCGGGAGGAATACCTGGAGGTGCCCATCCGGGTGGAGTATACTGTCACCGAGGCGGGGCGCGAGGTGGTTCCCATTTTGGAGCAGCTCAACGCCTGGGCCGAAAGGCGGATGAGCCGGGAGGAGCTCCATGAAAAAGGTTGAGATCTATACCGACGGGAGCTGCAGCGGCAATCCCGGCCCCGGCGGCTGGGGCGCGATCCTGCGCTACCGCGGAACGGAAAAGGAGCTTTCGGGCGGCGCCCCCGCCACCACCAACAACCGGATGGAACTGACGGCGGTGATCGAGGCCCTGTCTGCGCTGAAACAGCCCTGCGCCGTGGATCTGTATACCGACAGCCGGTATATTGCCTCGGCCATTCGCGAGGGTTGGCTGGAAAACTGGAAGGCTCGCGGCTGGAAAAAGGCCGACAGCTCCCCCGTCCTCAACCGGGAGCTGTGGGAGGCGCTGGACGGGCTTTTGTCCGTACACGCCGTCACCTTCCACTGGGTCAAGGGCCACGCCGACAACGCCTGCAACAATCGCTGCGACGCGCTGGCCACCGCCCAGACAGTCCGGTATAAAGCGGCGCAGGAGTCTTGAACAAGGATCCCTTGCAATCGTTTTGGGAAGAGAGCGGCGGAGAGGGCTGAACGCCTGCCTTGCCGCCATCAACGAACCGGCGGCGGCGCAAATGCTGTAAGTGGGTGCAGCGGATGAACGGCACCCGGGACAGAACCATGGAGATCGTAAAGCACAATCTGCTTTCCAAATACAAATAAAAACGAGCGGCGGGACGAGGATAATGTTCCTGCCGCTCATGTTTTTTAATTTTTCCAGTTTTTGAAAAAAGTATTCTCCAGGTGTTGACAAGAAAACTTGGCTTTGCTATAATGAGGCCGCGACAAGAAAACTTGGCGTATTGCAAGGAGGTTCCGCACATGAACAAAGAAGACATTTTAGCAAAAAGCAGGCAGGAAAACAAAGGAAAACCAGATGAACTCGAAGTCGCAGCGTTCGGCAAAGCTTCCCGTATTGGGATGTTTGTGGGCGGGGCAATCTGCATGATCCTGGTTCTTGTTAGTCGATGGTTATTGGGGAGAGGCGACTTTGCATTGGCTGGCTGGATGATCTATATGGCCATGCAGGGCTCAAGCAACCTTGTCTTATACAAGCACTTGAAAAAACAGGGAAAGCTCATTTTCGGCATACTATACACAGTTTTTGCGGTGGTTTTTATGGTTGCATTTGCAATTGCGATTTATAAGTATAAGGTAGGTATGTAGAATGGAAAATGGCCTTATCCTTAAAAATCACCTTAAAGAAACGCGAAGCGAAAAAGGATTGTCGCAGCAACAGTTGGCGGATATGGTCGGCGTATCTCGCAACACAATCAGCTCTATTGAAACCGGACAATTCAATCCGACTGCAAAGCTGGCATTGGTCCTATGCATTGCATTAGACAAAAAGTTTGAGGAATTATTCTATTTCTAAATTATACGGAGGTTAATCATGGAGAACATTGTGTTACTGCTATTGGGCCTTGCCATTTCAGCAATCGGCATTATAAATATCAAAGGGAACATCAACACCGTTCATTCGTACAATCGCAGAAAGGTGACGAAAGAAGACGCACCCAAATACGGAAAGACCGTTGGAGCCGGGACGCTCCTTATCGGCATCTCTCTTATCTTGTCATTTGTTGTGTCGCTTTGGAATGAACATGCAATGTCTTTTATTGTGGCGCCGGGAATTGTTATCGGGCTGGCGATTGTTTTATATGGTCAGTTCAAGTATAATCACGGCATATTCTAAGATGCGCGCCCACGGAGGAAAATCATGCTGTGTGTGATTGCAAAACTTGACGACGCCTCAACAGACAAACTCAACTCGTTGATGAATAACGTCCATGCTGAGGTAGGGTTGTTCCGGCCGTTGTACGGCCATATTACCATTGCCACCTATCTGGGAAAGGACGAGGCTGGTTTTATTGCGTATTGCAAAAAGCGAATGAAAACTGTTCCTTCTTTTCCGGTTATGTATCACAAAGTTGAAGTGCTTGCCAAATCATCCATCCTTGTTGCAACACCTGAAAAGAATGCCGCATTGAAACGGTTACATCATCAAGTATGTGAGCGATATTCCAACGCATTAGATGAATGGACAAACGGGGACGCGTGGTATCCGCATACAACGCTGCTGCATTCTCCGAATGCGGATTTGAACAGAATCTGTTGCATGGTTTCGCGGGATTTCATTCCATTTCCGGCTTTTGTTCGAAGAATCGAGTTTTCTCGTGTACTTAAGAATGGGTATGAAGGGATTGATCGTGTAGATCTTGCCGTATCTGCGTGCTGTGACCCGTTGGCGCAGAAGCAATAAATTGCGCACCGCAGGGGTTTCCTGCGGTGCATTTTTCGTCTTAGCGTCCGCTGTCATAATCGTGGCCGCGAGGACGGGCCTGCCGCTCCCATAGTCGTCGGCGGCGCTGTATTTGCCATAACGCAAGCAGTTCTTCGCCTGCTGCGTTTCTTGTTAACAGGAATAAGTCTTCGCTAACCTCCGATTCACAAAAACCAGTGAAGCCGCGGCTTCACTGGTTTTTCCGGTTCAAAAGAATCTCCATCTGCTCAAAAGATACCCCGGAATCACCACAAAGATGAAAAAGGCCCAGCTCACCAAGGTAAAAACCTTGATGAAGCGCCCGCCCTGCCCCGGATATTCCCGCACATAGATGCGGTAGTTGATGACCGAGGCCAGCGAGCCGATGAGCGAACACAGGCCCGCCGTGTCGGCGCCGTAAATCAGCCCTGCGAAATTCTGTGAGAAGGGATAGAGCACGATGGAGGCCGGCACGTTGGAGATGATCTGGCTCAGGCCGATGGCCCACCAGTATTCGTGTCCCGCCACAACCCGCCGCAGCAGTCCGGCAATGCTTCCGTTTGCCGCCACCGACGAGGAAAAGAGGAAAAAGCAGAAAAAGGTGGCCAGCAGAACATAGTCCACCTTTCCAAACAGCCTTGCGTCCAGCAGGGCGATGCCGATCACCACCGCCGCACAGGCAAAGGGCCAGAGCGCCGTCCGGGAAACGATGGTGACAAGGATCAGCACGAACAGCGCCAGATAGCCGATCCGGCGGATGCGGCCCTCCCGCGTCCAATCCCCCGCCAGAGCGTCGGCGTCGATGGCAATGCCCTCCCGGGGGTCTTTGCGGTAAAGGAACAGCACAAAACACACCAAAAGCACCGCCGACATGGCGCACAACGGCAGCATATGGAGCATAAAATGCCCCGCGCTCACCTGCGCCTTTCCGAACAAAAACAGATTTTGCGGACTGCCAAACGGCATGAGGAGCGAGCCGCGGATGGCCGCGATATTTTCCATGGAGATGACGGGGAGAATATAGCGTTCTTTTCCCCCCTCCCGAAACAGAAAGATGGTCAGCGGCACAAAAACGATGAGCGACACGTCGTTGGTCACAAACATCGAGGTGAAAAACACGCCAAACACCAGAAAGAGCGACAAAACAGGCATCCGTTTGAGCCGGGTGCTCAACCGGATCAGCGGGCGAAAGATGTTTTCCTTTTTGAAGCCCTCCAGCACGCACAGCATCATAAACAGCGTGGCCAGCGTGTGCCAGTCGATGTCTGCCAGCCGGGAGAAGCGAAACGGCGTGATGAAAAGCGACGCGGCTGCCGCCAGCAACGCCGCCGTGAGCATCCGTTCTTTTTTCAAAAACCCAACGATCGTTTTCATATGTTTCCCCCGTTTCTGCCCGTGAAGGCCGAAGATCGGCCCGCCGGACGCCTTTTGCCCGGCGGGCCGTTTTCATTGTATGATAAAACCAGTTTATTCGCCACGATCAATCTTGATATGCAGCCCGCCCCGCAAAATCCGCGATTTTGCGGGGACCCCGCCGAATGAGATATGCTCCGGTCGGGCTTCACCGCCCTCCCTGCGCGCACGCCGGCACTCGCCGGCGAGGGACGAGCTGCCTGATTGCTTATTCGCCCAGATCAATCTTAATATGCAGCTCGTCGAGCTGTTTCTGGGTAACCTCGGAGGGCGCGCCCATCATCACGTCCTGGGCGTTCTTGTTCATGGGGAAGGGAATGACCTCACGGATAAAGTCTTCGCCCGCTAGCAGCATGACGATGCGGTCGATGCCCGGCGCGATGCCCGCATGGGGCGGCGCGCCGTAGCAGAAGGCATTATACATGGCGGGGAACTTGACCTTTACGTCTTCTTCGCCCAGGCCCACCATCTCAAAGGCCTTGATCATACTATCCGGGTCGTGATTCCGCACGGCGCCGGAAGAAAGCTCGATGCTGTTGCACACCAGATCGTACTGGTCTGCGGTGATGGTCAGCGGGTCTGCCTCGCCCCGTTCGGCCTTCAGCAGAATCTCCATCCCGCCAGCGGGCATGGAGAAAGGATTGTGGCAGAACTCCAGCTTGCCGCTCTCCTCCCCGATCTCGTACATGGGGAAGTCCACGATCCAGCAGAACGCATACTGCTCCTTGTCCATATGACCCGGGCAGTTGGCGCCGAAAATCTTAATCATCACGCCGGACATCTTGGTGGCCAGTTCGCCCGCCGCCAGCACCACCAGCGTGTTGGGCTTCAGGGGCAGCAACGCCGACGCTTTCTCCGCGTCCACGAACTTGGCCACGCCGCCGGCAAGGGCGCCGGTCTCGTCACATTTGAACCAGTAGCCCTTGGTTCCGCTCTGCACTTCGCAGTCGGTGAGCAGCTTCTCGATCTGCTTGCGGGTGAGGGTGCAGTCGGAAATGGCCACGGCCTTGACGGTCTTGCCCCGGAAGGGCTCAAACTCGGTGTTTTCAAACAGGGCAGTGACGTTTTTTGCTGTCAGGTCGATCCGCAGATCGGGCTTGTCGGTGCCGTAGGTTTCCATCGCCTCCAGATAAGGGATGCGCTTGAAGGGGGGCTGCGACGCCACGTTGTAGGTGCCGTATTGGGCGAAGACCGGGGGCAGCACGTCTTCGATGACGGCGAACACGTCCTCCTGGCTGGCAAAGGCCATCTCCATATCCAACTGATAAAACTCGCCGGGCGAGCGGTCGCCGCGGGCGTCCTCGTCGCGGAAGCAGGGCGCGATCTGGAAATAGCGGTCGAAGCCCGAGGTCATCAAAAGCTGCTTGAACTGCTGCGGCGCCTGGGGCAGCGCGTAAAATTTGCCCGGGTGCTTGCGGGCGGGCACCAGATAGTCCCGGGCGCCCTCGGGAGAGGAGGCTGTCAAAATCGGCGTGGTGATCTCCAGAAAATCGTGCTCCAGCATAGCCTTGCGAATGGCGGCGATGACGTTGCAGCGCAGGATGATGTTGTTCTTCACCGCGGGATTGCGCAAGTCCAGATAACGGTATTTCAGCCGGGCGGTCTCGTCGGCCTCGCGGCTGCGGTTGATCTCAAAGGGCAGCTCGTTGTAGCGGCAGCGGCCCAGGACCCGGATCTGGGAGGGAACGACCTCGATATCGCCGGTGGCCTGCTTGGGATTCTTGCTGGAGCGCTCCCGCACCACGCCGGTGACCTGGATGGTGGTCTCCTTGTTGAGGCCCTTGATGACGCTCAAAATGGCGGGATCCTCGGTCACGACCTGGGTGGTGCCGTAAAAGTCCCGTAAAACGACAAAGGCCAGATTTCCGCCCACCTCGCGGACGTTTTCCATAAAGCCCGCCAGCGTGAC
>JAFZPW010000187.1 GCA_017552495.1 Clostridia bacterium
CTGGGGCATCACCTTTGCGGCCCACATGATCGCCTTTGTTATCGTGCTGCGGCTTTTGGAGCGCAGTCTGCCGAAAGAGGCGGCCTGATACGCCCTGAAAACAAAGCCTCCCTTGCGGAACCGGCCGCAAGGGAGGCTTTTCATGTCAAAAGAGGGGAATCAGGCGCGACGATGGGAAAACAGGCCACAAGCGCGGCCCAAGGCAAAGAGAAGATAACCCAAAAGTCCGCCCAGCAGGTTGAGGATCACGTCATCCACATCCACGCTGCGGCTCAAAAAGAGTTGAAGAAACTCAATTCCGCAGGAGGCCAGCAGACATAAAAGCGCCGTTTTCCACAGTCTCCGCCACCGCTCCCACAGCAGGGGCGGAAGCAGTCCCATGGGAAGAAAGATCCCCACATTGCCCGCCAGATTGATGAGATTCTGCTCATAAGTCCCCTTGTGCCAAAAGGCGCGGATGGTGCGCAGAGGAATGGGATTGATGCGGAATTGCGTGTCGATGCGCGTGCGGGCCGATTCCAAAAGCGGCCGCAGCCCCTGCCGAAAATCGGGCAGGGGCAGGATGGTCTGTGAGGCCAGCGCGATGAGATAAAAGACAAAAAGAGCCAGCAAAAACTCTCGTCCGGTCCGGGGGCTTTGCCGCTTTTCCGCCAGCCAAAGGGTACGGGCCAAAAGCCAAACCGGCACGGTGAGCAGGACAAAAGGCCCCATCTCCTGAAAATAATGCAGAACGGCGTTCATTTGAGGTTCACCATTTTCAGGATCCCGTCGGCAATGGCGACGGCGTAGGCGTCAAAATGCTCGTCCAGCAGGGCGTTGTCCGCCTCGCTGTCGATAAAGCCCAGCTCCACCAGACAGGCGGGCATCTTTGTCCGTCCCACCACGGCGTAACTGACTGCGGCGTTCCCCGCCGTGCCCCGGCGAATGCCACGGTCGCGGCCGACACCCACAGAGTTGAGTCCCTCTGAAATAAAGCCGGCCAGCCGGATCTCAGGCTGCCTGCCTTCGGCGGAAACCCAGATCTCGGTCCCCTGCCCGCCGCCGCTGTTGCGGTGGAAGGAAACAAACAGCGTGGCGTTTGCCTCGTTTGCGATATCCACCCGCTGCTGCAGCTCCAGGGCGCTGTCATCCTCCCGGGTGAGCAGCACGGAGAGGCGATCCGAACCAAAGGCTTCCAGCGCGTCGCGGACGGCCAGCGCCATGGCAAGATTGTCGTCCTTTTCCAGCCGCTCGCCGGATACGGCGCCCGCGTCGCTTCCGCCGTGTCCCGGATCAAGGCAGATGATAATGTGCGAGGGAATCACAAAGCGGTCGTTCTCCCCGGGGAATCGGCCCAGCTTCCACAGCAGGGCCGTCGCCGCGAGGCACAGCGCCGTGATGATACACATGATCCCCAAAAGCCGTCTGCGGGGCGCGGCTTCCCGTTTGCCGCTCATTTCGACGGCCCCCTCAGATACTCCAGTTCCTGCAGCAGAGCAAAGGTGCGGGGCGCTTCATCCCGGAAAAAATTCAGATGGATGTGCTTGGAGGCGTTGACCTTACCGGCGTCGTCGACAAGATCATATTCGATTTCCAAGCAATACGTGGGGGCAGAGGCGGCAGCTTCCGCAGTCCATACGCCATAGTCTCCGGCAAGAATGTCTTGGCGGATGGCGTCCAGCAGCGGCTGGAAATCCTTCGTATTCAGATAGCCAAAGCCGGAGGCCAGATAAGTTTCGTCGTACAGATCGAAGTAGATGCTGGCGATAAACGCATTTTCCGGCGGGAGACGGGTATTCAGAATCTGCGCCGGATCATTGAGCAGCCGCGACAAAATAGCGGCAGGCTGCGCGGGATCGGAGGTGTCGGCAGAAACACAGTAACGGCGTTCGACGGTGCGTCCGCTTGCCAGCGTGTAGGACAGCCGGAAGGTAAAGGTTGTACCGCTGTCTGCCGCGCCAGAGGCGATGGCTGCGCGGTGCAGCGCCAGGATCTCATCCACTATGGCGGGATCATCGTTTTCTGCGGGCCAAAAGAGCTTGCCATTGGGACAGGACACATCTATGCTTTTTACCTGATTGGCGGCGGGAATCCATCGACCCGCGCCGAAGACGTCGGTCTTCATGCCCACAAGGCCGGCGGTGACCACCAGCGCGAAGACGCAGAAGCCGGCGACGGTCTTTTTGTCAAAGACGCGAAAACTCTTTTTCAGCAGCATGGCCGCCGTCAGATAGCCGATGAAACCGCCCAACAGCAGCGCGGTCAGGACGCAGGCCAGCGATTCTCTCCCGCGGAAGATGATCAGATGCAGCACATAACCCAGCACCAGCGCACAGCCGAAGGAGAAGCAATATTTTGCCACGGGCCGCAGGAAAGGCACGGCGATCACGTCGCCAGCCCGTTCGGTGTCTCGCTTGCGGTAAAGCAGCAGGGCCAAAATCGCCAACGCCAATCCTACGCCGCCGTAGGTCAGCAGCATGGGAAATTTCAGCAATTCGACGAAGTTTTGGCTGTCGGCGCCATAAATCTGGTATTCCCGAAGCATGTAAACGACGGGTGAGAGGAAGAAAAACACGGGTTCCTGGCTGCTGAGCCCGTAGGTAAGCATTTGGGCAAAGAACCGGAGCAACGATTCGCAGACGACAGCCGTCAGATTAAGGATGCCGTAAACTACCGCATGGGTGGTCAGATTGCCCGTGAGCATAGCCAGCAGGGTGGCAAAGCAGAAGAAAAACAGATTTTGCAGACACACCGCGCCCAGCCAACTGAGAAGAATGGGAACGGTTCCCGGCAGACCCCGCCCAACGCAAAGGAGCAGCGAGATCAGAAAGATCGCGAGATTGGGCAGCACCATCAACCCCAGGCCGGATAAAAAGTGTGAGGTGAACAGGCCCTCGCGGCTCACGGGGAGAGCGTGATAGAGACTGGCGCTGCGTTGGTTGTAAAGATAACTCCACACTGCCGCGGCGCAGAGAAAGCCATAGATCAGCGAAAGAATCACGCTGATCGACTGCCCGCAGGGCAGAACGGTATTGTTGATACCCCAGTCCGTGAGCCATTCGACGGTTTCCCGCAGCAAAGTCAACGGCAGGATCAGCATCCAGATCAGCAGATAACTCAGCCAAATGGGCCAAAAGCGGGTGAGATTTTTCTGCATCACGGGGAGCGAAGGCTTACAGGATGATATCTTTGACCGCATAGTCGGCACCTCCCAGCTCATAGATAAAGATCTCTTCCAGCGTCAGCGGAAGAATGTCGTAAAAGATTGGATCCATTTCCCGCACCACCTGCGAAACCCGGCCCGCGCCGGTACGAAGAATATAGGTGTTGACCTTACCCGTGACGCTGTGATGCAAAATGGGCAGATCGGCGGGAAGCGAAGCGGCCTCGGAACGGAAAACCACCTGCAGCTTGACGAAATTGTCCTGAAGCTGGCTCAGCGTCCGTTCCAGCAGCATCCTGCCGTGTTCGATGACGCCCACATGGTCGCATACGTCCTCCAGCTCCCGCAGGTTGTGGGAGAACACTACCACGGTCAGGCCGCTTTTTTCCACATCGCTCATGACGAGACTCCAGAGCTGCCGCCGCATCACAGGATCCAGACCGTCCACCGGCTCATCCAGCAGCAGGATCTCGGGCCGCAGACTGAGGGCCAGCCAGAAAAAGGCCTGCTTCTGCATTCCCTTGGAAAGGTGACGGATGGGCTGCCGGGGGTCGATGGGGAATGCGGCGGCCAATTTGTCAAAGAGATGGGGATCAAAGGTGGGATAAAAGCCCTGATAAAAGTTCTTCAGATCCCGCAGATTGGCTGAAACAAAGTAATAAAAGTCGTCGGGAATATAGGCGATGCGGCGCTTGACGGCGGGATTCTCCCATACGGGCTGCTCGTCGATCAAAACTTCCCCGCCGTCGGGCCGGTAAACCCCGGCAAGGCAGCGCAGCAGGGTGGATTTTCCCGCGCCGTTCGGCCCCACCAGCCCATAGACCGAGCCCCGCGGCACATGAAGATCGAGCCCCTGCAGGGCGAGCGTTTTGTCAAAACGCTTGGTAAGGTCGCGTATTTCAATCATGTTGTTCTCCTTTCCGGATGTGCAAAAGCAGCTCATCCTCCGAAACGCCGGCAAAGCGAAGTTCCTCCACGGCGGCGTCCATTTGCTGCCACAGGGCCTGAATGCGGCTTTGCTCCACGGCGGCAGATTGCGCCACGAAGCTCCCTTTGCCGGGAAGCGAGAGAATATAGCCTTCGTTTTCCAACTCCCGATAAGCACGCTGGATGGTGTTGGGATTGATGGCCAGTTGAATGGCCAGATCCCGCACCGAGGGAAGCCTTTCGCCGGGGGACATGGCGCCTGAAACGATCAGCCGCCGCAGGCGTTCCATGATCTGCTCGTAGATGGGCCGCGGATCATGGCTGTTCAAACGAATCATAAACCTCCTCCTTTGAAGTGTATTAACTGTATTAACACGATTATGGCACAATTATAGCATGCAAGCATGGCGTGTCAAGGTGAAGCCGGGGGATTTCAGAATTTCTTAAGAATCAAAAAATCGCCGCCGGGATCTTCCGGCGGCGGGGACAAGATTCAGTTTTTCTTTTTGCGCTTTGCCAGCAAAAGGATTACGAGCGCCAGCAGGAGCGTGACGGGGATCAGCAGCAGAAGCGGCGAAGTCGCGGCGTCGGCGGCGGCCAGCAGGGGCGTTTCCCGTATGTTGCCGAAGCCGTCCTCCAGGATCAGGCGGCCCACTGTGTCGCCGACTTTCACCGAGAAGCCGATTCGATCCAGTACCATACGGGCGGAGGCTTCTCCTTCTTCTACGGTAAAGGGAGGCTTGGTAAAAGCCGGGATCACGGGCGGTGAAGCGGTCAAGAGACCGCCTTCCATGCCGCTTTTTGGGAAAGAGAAGGCCGCTTCCCGCAGCGTGATTTCAGGCAGCGCGCTTTTCTGCGTGAGGATGTAGAGATCTTCGGCGACTGTCAGCGGCAGATTTTTCGCGGGGCTGAGGGCGGTGGCGGTCACGGCAACTTGCTCTCCCGCGGCAAAGCCTGCTTTTTCAAACGAACGGGCCCACATCATCAGGTCGCGGGTGTCCATATAATGGCCCGCCAGCCACGAGCCGTCGGGCTGCTCTTCGTCGTGGGCATGCATCACCACGCTGTAAAAAGTGAGGTCGTCGTGAACCATGCAGCAGGCCAGATTGTTTCCCGCCACGCGGATATAGCCGGTTTTGATGCCGATGATGTCTTCGGAAAAGCCGGTGTCATAGCGGCTTTCGCCCTTGGGATTCATGACCCGATTGGTGGTGGAATAGCGGATGGCATAGGGCCGGATGCTGTTGGCGGGAAGGTTGCCGCTTTTGGAGCGGACGATCTTGCGGAAGTTTTCAAACTGCATGGCGTAGCGGCACAGGATCAGCATATCCTCGCAGGTGATGCGGTTGCTTTCCGAGAGACCGTGGGGGTCGGCGTAATGGGTGCGAGTCATGCCCAACTCCCTGGCCTTCGCATTCATCATGCTGATAAAATCGGGGATGCTCCCCGCCACATATTCTGCCAGGACGGTGCCCGCTTCGTTGCCCGAGGGGATGAGAAGATAGTTCATCAGATCCCATATCGAGAGTTCTTCACCCGCCAGCAAATGGTTGTCGGTCATCCAATCGCAGTATTTATCGGAAATGGCGGCGGAAGAAACGGTGGTGGAGCCTGTGAGTTCCGGGTCGTGTTCCAGCACCAGCACTGCCGTCATCACCTTGGTCATGCTGGCGGGGGCGTTGGTGTAGTTGGGTTTTTTGACGTAAAGATAGGTGTCCGTGCTTTCTTCATACAAAAGCGCCATGGAGGAATTGGTAATCACAGGACGGGCGGGGGGCTCCGCCGGCTCGCCCTCGGCAAAGGAGGGAATTGCGGCGGCGGCAATCAGCACACACAGCAAAAGAGGAAGAATATGGCGTTTCATGGCAGCGGCCTCCTCTGTAAAAATGGAAGATATTGTTATTTTAACACGCTGCTGCGCAAAAGTCAATGCGGATTTCTTGCTGCCGCAGTTCTTCCGTTGCAGATCTGCAATACAGGCTGGACAATGGAAGAGAAAGCGGAAGGATGCAGCCTCATCGGTTATAGTTGAGTTCCTGCACAGTAACGAATCGAAAGAAGCCGCATCCTTTCGGAAAAGGAAGGGCGCATGGCGCGAACATTTCCCGTGCAACGGGATGCGGCACGGGATTCAACCAAAAAGAGAGTATCTGCAACAAATATTTGCGTGACTTTTCAAAAACATCATGTTAGAATAAACCCGTTGAGAAATCTGCGATCCGCAGATAAATGGAGGAAACAATATGAATATGAAACGCAGATAGATTGGACTGGTGATGCTTTTCAGTATAGTCTGGATGATGGTGATACCCGCCGCTGCCAGCGGCCCCACCAAAGGCGGGAGTTATCATCCACCGGCAGTCACCATTATCACCGAGGGCGCGCCCCAGGATCTGGAAATCATCTGCCGTCTGCACAAGGCGAATGACACCGTGTTTCCCACGCAGCTCCAGAAAAAGACTTGCGGCTGGGAGCAGCAGTTTCGCCTTTACCGCGAAGCCGTTTACGGCATTACCAGATGGTATGGAAACGCTTACGATCTGAAGGATGCCGAGTTGGTTCTCGTTTCTGGCGAAAAAGAAACCGTGATCCCCCTTCCGCAAGAAATCACCGAGAAACTGACGATGAACGACGTTCTCACCGTTCATTACCGAACAGGCAGCATCACCCTTGGTCCCTCCGCCTGGCGCGGCCCGCTGATGCTGGCGCTGCGCTTGCTGGTGGTGGTGGTGGCGGTGGAACTTCTGGTTTTCCGTCTGTTTCGTTTTCGAGAGAAGAGGAGTCTGCTGATCGTCGCGGCCGTGACGTTTGTCGCCTTTGGATTGGTCAACATTTATACATATGGATGGCTCAATTCCGACCCAAGACGGCTGATTCTTTATATCATCTTTTCTCTGTTGATTTTGGTTGTGGAGACCCTGACGTGCATTTCGTTTGTGGAGGAAAACGATCGGGACAAGACGCTCAGCGCGGCTCTTTGTGGCGCGTTGTCGGCCTCGGTAATCCATTATCTCATGCTGGTTTTCCTTCTCGTGTGATGAAGCGGGAAAGCCCATCCATTCTTTACGCTTTTGCATAAAACTTGTTTCGCCGTGACAGCGGGCATATCGGAAAAGGATATGCCCGCTTGTTTTGCGTTTTTGGAAAGTTTGCCTTTGACCGGCAACCGTTCGTTGTTGGGCAACTGTCCGGCTCATGGTTGAAGGATTCCCGCACTTTTTGTTTTGCCGGAAAGCCGCGGTTTCCGTCTCCGATCCCGCAGACGGTTTCCAGCGCTTCATCAAAAAGCAAAATGCCCGGAGGATTATTCCTCCGGGCGAATCAGACCGCTGCGGATCATGGGAAGGAAGGTCTCGTCGATCATCCGGTCGATCTGCGCTTCGGGCATGGATTCAAAAATAGCTCGCAGTCCCAGAAAACTGGAGATTCCCATCAGGGCATAGGCCAGCGTGGTGACATCTCCGCTCTGAAGCTCCGCCTGATCCTGTATAAGAGCGCGGGCGTAGCTTTTGGCAAAGGAAACGTAATAGTCCTCAAAAATCTGCTTGTCCACCGCCAAGCTGCCCCAGATGATGTTGTAAAGCATGGGATTTTCCATGGCGAAGGTGACGAAGCCCCGAATGCCTTCCCGTTCCCGCTGGCAGCGGGTTGTGCAGCCGGCAATGCTTTCGGAAAGGCGTTGCTTGATGCGGCGTTTGTAGCATTCCACCAGATAGCGGTAAAGATCGGTCTTGGTCTCGAAATAGATGTAAAAAGTCCCGACGGCAGTATGGGCGGCGCGGCAAATGTCCGAGACCGAAACCTCGAAAAAGCTGGAGGCAGTGAAAAGCCGCTCGGCGGCTTCGGCCAAAGCGTTGAATTTATCCCAGCCAAGCTGCGTCTTGGGCGGATTGACCCCCGGAAGTTTTCGGAACAGTTCCTCTTGCATGAAGCAGCACTCCCTAACATTGTAGAATGAAGTCGGTATTGATTATATAACAATTTGCGGAAAAATTACAAGGTTTTTTTAGAATTGGTGAATAGTGTCAAAAAATGGCAGCCGTAATGTACGAAACACACAAAAATGTGAATATTGTTCATTTTTTTATTGACAACCCGCAATAAGGGACATAAACTAAAAGAAACATGAACAATATTCATGTTTTTTCAATCACCATTCAAGGAGGACGAAACTTATGAGACTGCAAAACAAAACCGCCATCATTACGGGAGCCGCCAAAGGATTGGGCGGAGCCATGGCGCAGCTTTTCGCCCGGGAGGGGGCAAAGGTCGTGGCTGTGGACATGGCGGAGTTGACCTATTCCTGCGAAAACGTGGAGTTTTATAAGCTCAACGTCACCGACGGCGCCGCTTGCCGCGCTTTGGCGGAATATGTCATGGAGAAGTACGGCAAGATCGACATCCTCA
>JAFZPW010000188.1 GCA_017552495.1 Clostridia bacterium
GGCGGCATTCATGCTTCTCATGATCGTGATGATGGCAGGAGCAGTCGGGATCGTCACACTCCTCGCCCCGGGCGTGGGCCGTCTCGGCCGCCAACTGGGCCAGTTCGGCCTTCAGTGTGTCCTTCTGCTCCGTCACGGCAAGGATCTGTTTCCCGGTAATTTCCTCCCAGGGGGTGGTAATGATGGATGCCGCTGCGTTGTGCTCCCGCAGCATGGCGGTCACCTCATTCAGTTTCTGCTCATTCATGCCGGCGGTGCGGCTGAGGATGATGGCGCTGGCGTGTTCGATCTGATCGTTGAAAAATTCGCCGAAATTCTTCATATACATCTTGCACTTGTTGGCGTCCACCACGGTGGTAAAGCCGTTGAGGACGGCGTCGTCGGCCTCAACGTCGCGGACGGCACGAATTACGTCGGACAGTTTTCCCACGCCAGAGGGCTCAATGAGGATGCGGTCGGGACGGTATTCGTCCAGCGCTTTGCGCAGCGCCTCGCGGAAATCCCCCACCAGGCTGCAGCAGATGCAACCGGAGTTCATTTCGGTGATGTTGATGCCAGCCTCCTGCAAAAACCCGCCGTCGATGCCGATCTCACCGAATTCGTTTTCGATGAGCATCAGCTTTTCGCCCTGGTAGGCCTCCGCGATAAGCTTTTTAATCAGCGTGGTCTTGCCCGCGCCGAGGACTCCGGAGAAAATGTCGATCTTAGTCATGCTATTCCTTCCTTTATGTTTTTATAAAACTTGTTTTCTGCCACAGGGAATCGTTTCCCCCTTATTCAGTATATCACAGCCGTCAAGCCCCCCGCGGCCACAATTCGGTATTTTATTTGCAAAACAGTTCGCCGTGTGCTATGCTGTTGTTGTATCGGAATCTATGACAAGGAGTGATCTTTATGAAATGTCCCCATTGCGGCGCGGAATGTTTGGAACAAGAGGCGGTCTGTCCCGTCTGCGGGAAGACCGTTTCCGCCCCGGACAAGGCGATAACAAAAGAAGCCGGCGCGTTTGCGGCGGACTCTGAGGCAGGCGAAACGGCAGCCGAAATGGCAGAAAACGCGCTGGAACAGTCGGTGGAGCAGGCCATGGCGCAAGCCGAACCCGAAGCGCCTGTTTCCCATCCCGCCCCTTATGTTACCGAGGCCCCCGAAAAGCTGCGCCAGTTGCCCCCCCTCCCCCCGGTGAAAAACGGCCACAAGGAAACGGGGCGCACCGTTTTGATGCTGGCCCTGATCCTGGCGTCGCTGGCGCTTTTGGTTTTCGGCCTGATCCGTCTGTCCCGCCCTGGCACGGTCGCTCCCGTGACCGCCGATCCTTCGCAGATCGAGATGGTGGAGGCCTCCGGCACGCTGCAGCCCGTCAGCATGGTTGCCCGCAACACCGGCGCCGCAGGCAGCGCCGTTCCCGGCGCGGGCAACATCGTGGCGGAATGCGGCGGGATGGAATTGACCTGCCAGGAATACATCTACTATTATTGGGACAGTTTCTATTCGCTCTACGGCAATTACGGCAATTACCTCGCCTCGTATCTGGACTTTGAAACGCCCTTTGACCAGCAATCCGCCGCCGACGGCCAAACCTGGAACGATTATTTTGCCCATATGGCGGTGGACACCTGGTTCCAGACCGAAACCCTCAAGCGAGCCGCAAAGGCCGAAAACCACGTCCTCGCCCCGGAGGAGCAGGACTATCTGAACAACGCCCGCACCATGCTGGAGGCTTACGCTTCCTCCGGTGGCTATGCCTCTGCCGACGCTTATCTTCAGACGATTTTTGATCCCTCCTCGGATCTGGAAAGTTATCTCTCGTATATGGAATCCACGCTGATCGCCCGAAGCTACACCAGCGCCGCTTATGACCGGATCGCAGAGGATGTCTATGACCCCGCGGCACAGGTTGGCTATTGTGTGAACGTGCGGCACATCCTCATCAAGCCCGAAGCAGGCACCGACATTCCCGACGACGCCTCCGCCAAAGCCCGTGCGGAAGAACTGTATGCCCTATGGCTTCAGGATCCCACCGTGGAGCATTTTGCTCAGCTTGCCGAGGAGCACACCGACGACCTCCCCTCCGCTTCCTCCGGCGGACTGTATCAGGACATTTATCCCGGGCAGATGGTGACTGCCTTTAACGACTGGTGCTTTGACGAAAGCCGTCAGGTGGGCGATTCCGGCATTGTACAGACCGATTTCGGCTATCACATCATGTACTTCGACAGCGTCAGCGAAACGGCGTACAACGACCCCAACGCGGAATCCGCGGAATCCTCCTATAACCTTTGGCTGGATGATCTGTTCGCCTCCGCCGACTATGCCTTCCATCCCGAAAACGTGATTTTCACCCAAAAGCCAGTGGAAGAATAAAGAGAGAAAAAGCCGTCCCGCGGGACGGCTATTTTGTTTGTGCTTACAGTTGCGTTCACGGCGTCAAAAGATCATCATACGCATCGCCGCCCCATCATGGCGAACAGAAAGCGACCCGTTCCTCCGCAGGATACCGCCCGTCGAATCGCAAAATCCGTTCCGCCTCCTCCTGCGGCCACCCGTTCTTCACCCGCAGTTTATACAAAATGCCTTTGGTGTTCATGAAAGCACCGCCTCGCACTGATTGTAATGCAAAGCGGCCGATCCTGCACGTAAGTTGCCGCTGCCTTTTTCAATTTTGGGACCATATCGGTCAGATGAGCTGCTGCTCGTTAATCATCAGTTTGAATTGCAGGCCCAGTTTCTCGGCTGCCTTGCGGCAGAGGATCATGCGATCCATAAAAATTTCGAAATAATCCATCACCGAGCCGAAGCGGGTATCTACCGTCAGTTTGAGTTTGATGAGCGTCCGGGCCTCGTTGATCTTGAGTTCAGATTTGGTCACCGAATAATTCACCCGGTCGTGGATGTCAAAATGGCTGATGTCCTGATTGCGGACGCGGCTGCGGCGCACGTCGGATTTGTCCGCCAGAATCAGGGCTGCGGCCACCTGATTGACGGGGACGCCGGTGCCCTCGTCATGATTGCCGATGGCCGTGGCGATGGTGGCGATCTCCTCTGGGTCA
>JAFZPW010000189.1 GCA_017552495.1 Clostridia bacterium
CCCCTGCGGCCGCCCCCGCCGCGGCTCCCGCGCCCGCTCCGGCACAGACCGTGGCCGGCGAGGCCGTTAAGGCTCCCATGCCCGGCACGGTGCTTCAGGTGAAGACCGCCCAGGGCGCCGCCGTTAAAAAGGGCGACGTGCTGGTGGTGCTGGAGGCCATGAAGATGGAAAACGAGATCCTCGCTCCCCGTGACGGCTCCGTGGCGCAGGTGGCGGTGAGCAAGGGCTCCGCTGTGGACACCGGCGCGGTGCTGGTCGTGCTGGCGTAAGGAGGGGGCTCATGAACATTCTCGAGACCCTGGGCAGGCTGGCGCGAGAATCCGGCTTTGTGGCGTTTTTCGCCGCCGGGGGCTGGAAAAACCTGATTATGATCGCCGTGGCCTGTGTGCTGCTCTATCTGGGCATCAAAAAGAAATTTGAGCCGCTTTTGCTGGTGGGCATCGCCTTTGGCGTACTGCTGACCAATCTGCCGGGATCGGGGCTTTACCACATGGAGATGTGGGACGCCTTTTTGGATCCCGCCAGCGCCCATTATCACAGTTACGGCTATGTCCTCACCCAGGGCGGCCTGCTGGACATTTTGTATATCGGCGTCAAGACCGGACTGTATCCCTCGCTGATCTTTTTGGGCGTGGGCGCCATGACCGACTTCGGCCCCCTGCTTTCCAACCCCAAGAGTCTGCTTTTGGGCGCGGCGGCGCAGCTTGGCGTCTTTCTGGCCTTTTTTGGTGCCATCCTTCTGGGCTTTACCGGGCCGGAGGCGGCCGCCATCGGCATCATCGGCGGCGCAGATGGCCCCACCGCCCTGTTTTTGACCAATAAGCTGGCGCCCCATCTGCTGGGGCCAATCGCTATCGCCGCCTATTCTTACATGGCTCTGATTCCCATGATTCAGCCCCCGCTGATGCGGGCGCTGACCACCGAAAAAGAGCGCAGCGTCAAGATGGAGCAGACGAGAGAGGTCAGCAAGACCGAGAAGATCCTCTTTCCCATCGTGGTGGCTTCCTTTGTCATTTTGCTCATCCCCTCCACCGCGCCGCTGATCGGCTGTTTGATGTTCGGCAACCTGCTGCGGGAATGCGGCGTCACCGAGCGCCTCAACGACACCGCCCAGAACGCGCTGATGAACATTGTCACCCTGTTTTTGGGCATCAGCGTGGGCGCCACCACCGTGGCCGACCGCTTTTTGACGGTGAAGACGCTGGGCATCGTGCTGCTGGGCCTCATTGCCTTTGCATGCTCCACCGTGGGCGGTCTGCTGGTGGGCAAGCTGATGTATAAGCTCTCCGGCGGCAAGATCAATCCCCTCATCGGCTCGGCCGGCGTGTCCGCCGTCCCCATGGCGGCTCGGGTGTCTCAGGTCGAGGGACAGAAGGCCAATCCCTCCAACTTCCTGCTGATGCACGCCATGGGCCCCAATGTGGCCGGCGTTATCGGCTCGGCCATCGCCGCAGGCTTTTTGCTGGCGGTATTCGGATGACAGAACAAAAAGCGTCCGGCGCAAAGCCGGACGCTTTCTCGTCTGGAAAGACACCCAATGGGGTGATACATCATTATTATATCGCAAAAGACAACAAAAAGAAAGGGCAAAACCGACAAAAAATTTACCAAAGAAACGGCCGCAATTTTGGCGACGGAAAGCAGAGGGTTTTCCTTGTTTTTGCGGAAAAATGTGATAAAATGAGGAAGTATTTTTTATTTTTCACAAGCGCGAAAGGGGAATGTGACCATGAAGACGGGATTTGACAATCAACTCTATATCCAGCGCCAGTCCGAGGAGATCCGAAAGCGGATCGCAAAGCTGGGCGGCAAGCTGTATCTGGAGTTCGGCGGCAAGTTGTTCGACGATTATCATGCCTCGCGGGTGCTGCCGGGCTTTGCGCCGGACAGCAAGATCCAGATGTTGAAATCCATGGCCGACAAGGCTGAAATCGTTATCGCCATCCATGCCGGCGACATCGTAAAGAACAAGATCCGCGGCGATCTGGGCATCACCTACGATCAGGACGTGCTGCGGCTCATCGACGCTTTCCGGGGCTTCGGGCTTTATGTCAGCAGCGTGGTCATCACCCGCTACGAGGGGCAGCCCTCGGCCGAAGCGTTCCAGCAGAAGCTGGAGAAGCTGGGCCTCCGGGTCTATCGGCATTATCCCATCGCGGGCTATCCCTATAACGTCAGCGACATCATCAGCGAAGAGGGCTTCGGCCGCAACGAATATGTGCAGACCCAGCGGCCGCTGGTGGTAGTGACCGCTCCCGGCCCGGACAGCGGCAAGCTGGCCGTTTGCCTGAGTCAGCTCTATCACGAAAACCTTCATGGCGTCAACGCCGGCTACGCCAAGTTCGAGACCTTCCCCATCTGGAATCTGCCGCTGAAGCATCCGGTGAATCTGGCTTATGAGGCGGCCACCGCCGATCTCAACGACGTGAATATGATCGACCCCTATCATCTGGAACGCTACGGCGTTACCACCGTCAATTATAACCGGGACGTGGAGGCATTCCCCGTGCTTAACGCCATGTTCGAGCGCATCAACGGCAGCAGCCCGTATCATTCTCCCACCGATATGGGCGTCAACATGGCGGGCTATGCCATTGTGGACGACGAAGTGTGCCGCAAGGCCTCCAAAGACGAGATCATCCGCCGCTATTATGCCGCGAAGTGCGACCTGCGAAAGGGCAACGGCACCGAGCAGGCCATTGAAAAGATCGAGCTTTTGATGAAGCAGGCGGGCGTCGGCGTGGCCGACCGGCCCGTGGTGGCCGCCGCGCTGGCTCGCGAGGCCGAAACCGAGCGGCCCGCCGTTGCCATCCAGCTTCCCGACGGGCGCATCGTCACGGGGCGAACCTCCGATCTGCTGGGCCCCTCCGCCGCGGTGCTGCTCAACGCGGGCAAGACCATGTGCAATATCCCCAAGGAGGACAAGCTCATCCCCCGCAGCGTCATCGAGCCGGTGCAGAACCTCAAGACCGACATCCTGGGCAATCGCAATCCCCGGCTCCACTCCGATGAGGTGCTGGTGGCGCTGGCCATCAGCGCGGCCCTGAGCGGCGAGGCCGAGCGGGCCTGTGAAAAGCTTAAGGAGCTGCGGGGCTGCGAGGCCCATTCCACTGTAATTTTACCGCCGGTAGACGCCGATACCTATCGGAAGCTGGGGATTCACCTCACCTGCGAGCCCAATTACCAGACAAAAAAGCTGTTTCATAAATGAAACGGGGAAAGCGCCGCGCAGCGGCGCTTTTTTCGCAGGGCCAATTTTATGCAGTGCTGTGCTAAAGAGCAAAAATTCTTCGGGAAAAAACTGCGATTTCCGCAAATTTAGTAAAAAGGCGGGAAAAAACCCCGTAAAAATCCGTTTAATCGGAGGAAATCACAAGGGAAAGCCCTTGACTTTTTCGGGGGGGAGACTTAATATAAATTTGTATGAAAGTGCAGGCAAAAAATTCTGCCCGCACAAGGAAATTGTAATTTTTTATTGGGAGGTCATCCACAATGAATGCTTACATGCAGAGAGTTCTTGACGAAGTCAAGGCTCGCAACGCCGGCGAAAAACTGTTCCTGCAGACCGTTGAAGAAGTCTTCGAGTCTCTGGAGCCCATCGTTGAG
>JAFZPW010000190.1 GCA_017552495.1 Clostridia bacterium
CCCTGTGAAACCCAATCAAAGAAAGGACTGGCCGCCCGCGGTCGGCCCTTTTTTGACGCCCCTCACACAAACCGAATTACCTGTTGAAAAAACCGTTTTTCCCTGTTGCAAAAAAAGCTTGATTGTTTCAACGTTTTCTGTATAATAAAGGAGATGGTTTTCCTGCCGATTCCGGGGAATAGAAAAACGGGGCGGGCGGAAGAGGCGGGAATCATTGTTATGGAGAAGAGAGGGGGCGGTGCTTTGGATCGCTTTACGGAAATCGATAAAGAAACCTGGCCGCGCAGGGAGCTTTTTGAGCGGTATACCAAATCCTGGATGGAAATGACCTTTTCGGCCAGCGTGAAGCTGCGGGCGGAGAACTTAGTGAAGTGGCAGAAGGAACGGAGGCAGGAGCTGATCCCGGCGCTGCTGTACATCTTTTCCAGAGAAATCTCCAAGGATCAGGCGTTCACCATCGCCGTGAAGGACGGCGTATTGGGCTATTGGGACAAAATGCATCCGCTATATCCGGTGCTTAGGGACGACGGCAATTTCACCTTCCACACGTCGCCGGTGGACGGGGATTATGCAAGCTTTTACAGCGCGTACCTGCGGGAAAAAGCGGAGAACGCCGACAAGACCGGGGCCTACGCCTCGCTCCTGCCGGTGAACGGCTATATCATTTACATTATGCCCTATTTCGCTTTCGATTCTTTCTCTTTTTCGCTGAAAAATGTGAAGAATTTCTTTGCGCCGATCATCTCCATCGGGCAATACGACGAAAACTATCTCCTGCCCGTGGCCGCCACGGTCAACCACGCCGTCTGCGACGGGTATCACCTTTCGGAGCTTTTCCGCAGGATCCAGGTTTCATTCGATCATCCGGAGGATTGGTGCGTCGGCTGCTGATGAGCGGCGCGGGCCAACATTGCTTTTTGCCTGCCAGCGAAAGGAGCGGAAGGGAGACGCTCTTTTTCGGGCAGACGCTTGTGAACAGCGTGCAGCGCAACACGATCAAGCGGAGGATTCAACCGATGAGCATGAGAAAGCTTTAAGATATTCTTCCTCTACCGCGTTAGGACGAACCATTCATTCCAAATCTGACCATGATAGAAGAAGAATAGGATACACCATTTTCAAAAATCCGGCATCCCGATTCGCGGCATGCCGCCTGTTCAATTGCGTTTTTCTCGGCGAAGGACGGACGCCGCCGCGTCCGCTTTCCCGCCGACGGCCTGTATCAAGCTTTGCCGCTTGCCCGGGTCTGTTTCGTTATAAGGAGGAACACTTTGCGTAAGCTATTCGTATATCTCAAGCCCTATCGGGGCCGGATCGCCCTGTCCACCTTTCTGATGGCGATTTCGGCGGTCTGCAATCTGCTGCTGCCCACGCTCATGTCCGACGTGCTGGACAAGGGCGGTTATGGCGCGGCGGAGGCCGATACCTTCGGCTACATTCTCAAAACAGCCGGCTGGATGCTGGGCATTTCTCTGGTGAGCCTGGCCTCCGTGGCCGGCGGCTACTGGGTGGTCTACCACGTGATTTCCGGCTATACCTGGAGCCTCCGCTCCGCCCTCTTCCGCAAGGTGCACGGCATGACCCTGGCAGAAGTGGGCCGCCTTGGCGCGTCCAACCTGGTCACCCGGTCCACCCACGACGTGGGCACCCTGAACTGGATCATCTCCGCCCTCTGCGGCAGCATCCTGATTATCCCGCTGATGTTTGTGGGCGGCGTGTTTCTCTGCATCCGCAAGGACGTGCAGCTCTCCCTTGTGATCCTCTGCGCCGTGCCGCTGCTGATTGGCGCGGGATTCCTTTTGAGCAAAAAGATCGAGCATCTCTGGGAGGTCTCCGACGAGTACTGCGACAAGCAGAACGATCTGGTGCGGGAGCGGCTCCGGGGCGTCCGCGTGATCCGCGCCTTCGACCGGGAACTGAACGCCCACGAGCGGGTCACCGACGCCACCCGGGTCATGGCGGACAACATCATCCGCGCCAACGTGAGCATGGCGATCATCGACCCCATGGCGACCTTCGTGCTCAACACGGCGGCGCTGCTGATCGTCTATCTGGGCGGCGTCCGCATGGAGCTGGGGGCCGGCCTCACCGCCGGCGACATCTTTGCCATGATCCAGTATATCAGCATCATTCTGAGCGCCATCGTCGCCGTTTCCTTCGATATCGTGATGCTGCCCCACGTCCGGGTGGCGGCCCGCCGTCTCAGCCAGGTCACCGAATCCACGGGGCTGGAGGATGACCGGCCCGCCCAGGGGCTGACCTTCTCCGGGGCCATCGATCTGGATCACGTCAGTTTCACCTATCCCGGCAGCGCCCTGTCCGCGCTCACCGACATTGATCTGCACATCAAGGCGGGGGAGTGGGTTTCCATCAGCGGCGGCACGGGCTCCGGCAAAACCACGCTGGCGGAACTGCTGCTGGGCTTCCGCAAGCCCACCGAGGGCACGCGGCGCTTTGACGGCCAGGACGCAGGGGAGCTTTCGCCCAAGGATATCCGCGCCAACGTGAGCTGCTCGCTGCAAAAATCCATGCTCTACGCCGGTACGGTGGCGGAGAACCTCCGCATGGGCAAGCCCGACGCCACCGACGAGGAA
>JAFZPW010000191.1 GCA_017552495.1 Clostridia bacterium
CCAAAGCATGACCGGGTGCTGCAGCTGATCCGTGACTTCACGAAAGAGAATGAGGAATGGAAAGGCACGGCGGCGGAGCTTCTCGCGGAATTGAAAAGCCGCGATCCGGGCTTGGATCTGACGGCAAATGTTTTGATCCGGATCATGAACGCCAACAGCATGATGCTGCGGAACTTCTACAAGGTTTCCTATCACAGTCTGCCCAAGAGAAACAACATGAAGCGCTTTTCTCTCCGGTATCTGTTCGACATCATCGTGGAAACTGCCGCCGAGGTCGATCCATCCGATTCGTCCGATATGTCCGATCATATCGGGCATATCGCGCTGATCGAACTGACCGGACCGACAGAAACGAAGTGAAAGAAATTCTGTCCATGTTGGACCGAATTTCAGAGCACCCAACTTCTGTCCAAGTTGGACAGAAGTTCAGAGAAATTCACTTCTCGACAAGTTGGCGAGAAGTTGACCTCGGAATCGACCTCCGAATAATCCGTTACGCCGTTTGGAACATTGCCGCCGACACAGAAAAAAGCTATAATAATCGTGTCGATGGCAGATGAATTTGCACTGCAGGAAAGGAGAAAACATGGTAGCAGGACATCTGAGACAAAAGGACGGTTACTGGCATCTCGTATTGAGTTTTATAGACGAAAACGGGAACAAGAAAACGCCGTCCAAATCAACAAAACTGCCCATCAAAAATAATAAGCGCAAGGCTGAAGAGATGCTTCAGACCTGGCGCAAAGAAATGAATGAGGAGCTCCAGGAACGCATCCTGGCAAAGAAAAGCGGAAGAGAATACGGCGACAATATCCGGTTCACAAAGTATCTCATGGACTGGTTGAAGATGATGAAGCCCAGCGTAGAGCCAACTACCTATTCCGCCTATGATCTGACGATTCGCCGCAGGATCGTTCCGTATTTCGACGAAAACTACCCGAAGCTGCTTCTGAAAGACGTGACGCCCAAGCACATCCAGGACTACTACACCTATGAGCTGGAAGAAATGGGCGTCAGCGCGAACACGGTGATCCACCGTCACGCCAACATCCGCAAGGCCTTGCAGTATGCCTACAAGACCGATCTGATCAAAAGCAATCCCGCGGACAAGGTTCAGCGTCCCAAGAAGACTCAGTTCGAGTCGGTCCCCTACAACGGCGAGGAATTGGAGAAGTTGTTCGCCGCCGTCAAGGGGACGGATTTGGAGCTGGGTGTGATCCTTGCCGCCTTCTACGGTCTTCGCCGCAGCGAAGTCGTCGGTCTGAAATGGGATGCCGTCGATTTTGACCGGAAAGTCATCACCATCCGTCATACCGTAACACAGACCCTCGTCGACGGCAAATATGTGGAGGTGGCAAGGGACCGGACAAAAACCAAGTCTTCCCACCGAAGCCTTCCCCTTGTGCCGCCCTTTGAGGCTCTGCTCATGGAGCTGAAAAGAAAGCAGAAGGAGAACAGGGAACTGTGCAGAAGCAGTTACTGTGAGGATTACCGGGATTATATCTACGTGAACCCGATGGGCTACCGGATCAAGCCGGGGTATCTCACACAGGCTTTCCCGGAGTTTCTGGAAAAGCACGGAATGAGGCGTATCCGCTTCCATGATCTGCGGCACTCCTGCGCAACGCTCCTCTATGCCAATGGTGTAGCGCTCAAGGACATCCAGGAGTGGCTCGGTCACAGCGACATCGGTACCACCAGCAACATTTACACCCACCTCGATTACAGCGCCAAGATAGCCGCCGCCAACAAGATTCTCGGCTATTTTCCGCAGTAAATCCGGTAAAACGACCTCCCGACCGACCTCCGCCAGCCCGGAAACGCTTACAGCACAAGGCTTTTCCCGATTCGCTTTCTCCGGAAAACACGTTTTTCCCTTCTTTTTCACCGTTCCGGCCGCAGAAAAGGCTTCCCCCGAAAAAGGCAAGGAAAAATCCCGAAAGCCCTGATAAATCAAGGCTTTCGGGACTTCCGGATGGTGCCGGCGGCGGGGGTCGAACCCGCACGGGTGATTAGCCCATTGGATTTTGAGTCCAACACGTCTGCCAATTCCATCACGCCGGCATAAATGCTTACGGGATAATGCTTTGAACGCATTTTGAGGTTTGGAGGTCGATTTGGAGGTCGGTGCCGATTTCTTAGGGTTCTTCGTTTCCAAAAAACCTTGTATTTCAAAGGCTTTCGGATTTCGGACGGCATGAGGCGAACATATTTTTGAGTCCAACACGTCTGCCAATTCCATCACGCCGGCGTCCGGGCATTATTATAGCGCGGCAGGCCGGAGAATGCAAGCGGGAGTTTCGCCGGATGACGGGCAGCGCAAAGCCGCCCGCGGCGTCAGCGGGCGCGAAGCTCCCAGAAGGCGACGGCGCTGGCCGCGGCCACATTGAGCGAGTCCACCCCGTGGCCCATGGGGATGCGCACGGTGAAGTCGCAGCGGGCGATGGTCTCGGCCGCCAGGCCGTCCCCCTCCGTGCCCAGGACGATGGCCAGTTTCTCCGCCCCGGCCAGGGCCGGATCATCCACCGGCACGGACGCGTCCGTCAGGGCCATGGCCACCGTCCGGAAGCCCAGCGCGCGGAGCCGATCCAGGCCCTGCTTCGGCCAGTCAGCGGCAGTTTCGCCGATCCGCGCCCAGGGGACCAGGAAGACCGAGCCCATGCTCACCCGCACGGCTCGGCGCAGCAGCGGGTCCGCGCAGGTGGGCGTCAGCAGCACCGCGTCCACATTCAGCGCCGCGGCGGAGCGGAAGATGGCGCCCACATTGGTGGCGTCCACGATTCCTTCCAGGATCGCCACCCGCTGGGCGTTTACCGTCACCTGCTCCACCGTTTTCGGCGCGGGACGGCGCATGGCGCAGAGGATCCCCCGGGTGAGCTCGTAGCCGGTAAGTTGACATAATA
>JAFZPW010000192.1 GCA_017552495.1 Clostridia bacterium
CCAGCGACGCCGAGGGTGCCGGCGCGATGTTCCAGGTGACCACGCTGGATCTCAACGACGTGCCCCGTAACGAGAAGAACGAGCCTGACTACACCAAGGATTTCTTTGGAAAATCCGCCTATTTAACGGTTTCCGGCCAGTTGGAGGGTGAAATTTTCGCCCAGGCTTTCAGCAAAATTTATACCTTCGGCCCCACCTTCCGGGCCGAGCGTTCCAACACCACCCGCCACGCCTGCGAGTTCTGGATGATCGAGCCTGAAATGGCGTTCTGCGACCTGAAGGGCGATATGGACATTCAGGAGGATATGATTCAATACGTCATCAAATACGTGCTGGAGCATTGTCCCGACGAGCTGGAGTTTTGCAATCGCTTTTTGGATAACACCCTGCTGGAGCGGCTGCACGCCGTGGCCTATGAAGAGGATTTTGCCCGCGTCACCTATACCGAGGCCATTGAAATTTTGGAGCAGCACAAAGACGAGTTTGATTTCCCCGTGTTCTGGGGCTGCGATCTGCAATCCGAGCACGAGCGGTATCTCACCGAGGTGCAGTTTAAAAAGCCCGTTTTCGTCACCGATTATCCCAAGGAGATCAAGGCGTTCTATATGCGCCGCAACGACGACGGTAAAACAGTAGCGGCCGCCGATCTGCTGGTGCCCGGTATCGGCGAGTTGTGCGGCGGCTCCCAGAGAGAGGAGCGGCTTGAGGTGCTGGAGCAGATCATTGAGGAAAATCATCTGGATCGCGACAACTACTGGTGGTATCTGGAACTCCGCAAATACGGCGGCACCCACCATTCCGGCTTCGGCATCGGTTTTGAGCGCCTTATCATGTATCTTACCGGCGCGGCCAACATTCGCGACGTGCTGCCATTCCCGCGCACCGTGGGCTCTGCGGAGTTCTGATCCCCGGCGAATCTTTTTCATTTGCAGGAGCGCATTATGGATTATATCATCGGCATCGATATCGGCGGAAGCACCACTAAGATCGTCGGCTTGGAAAGCAACGGCAGGTTGATGGGTTCGGCTATGGTCAAGGCCAGTGACCCGCTGACCTCGGCTTACGGCGCCTTTGGCCGCTTTTTGGAAGAGACCGGGCTCAAGCTTTCTCAGATCTCAAAGGTCATGTGCACCGGCGTGGGCGCGTCCTTTTTGCGGGACGAGCTTTATGTCGTTCCCGTTTGTAAGGTGGACGAGTTTCGCGCCATCGGTTTGGGCGGCAAATATATTTCCGGGCTGGATCACTGCATTGTGGTGAGCATGGGCACCGGAACTTCGGTCACCTGTGTCAACGGCAGCGAGATCACTTATGTGGGAGGAACCGGCATGGGAGGCGGCACCATTCTTGGTTTGTGCGGCAAACTGATCGGCAGCTCCAATTACGAGCATATCACCGAGTTGGCCGAACAGGGGAGCGTGGATAAGATCGATCTGATGATCGGTGATATCACCAAGGACAAGTTGGCCAACATGACCAATAAGACCACGGCCTCCAATTTCGGCAAAATCAGCGAGGATGCCAACGATTGCGATCTGACCATGGGCGTGGTCAATATGGTATTTCAGACGGTGGGCATCATCTCCATGATGGCGGCCCGGGGTAACGGAACCGATCAGATCATTCTCAGCGGCAGCCTTTCCCGCATTCCCGCGGCCAGCTCCGTGATCGCCGGGCTGGAGGAACTTTACGGCGTCCATTATTTGATCCCCGAATATTCGGAATACTGCACCGCCATCGGGGCGGCGCTTTACGGACTCAAAGAAGAAAGAGGTTAAAGATGATGAACATTCTCACTGCCGACCGCGCCGCGCTGGAAACGCTGCACCGCGATCTGCTTGCCCGTTTCGACGACTGCAAGGCAAAGGAACTCAAACTGGATATGTCCCGCGGCAAACCCTCAAAGGCACAGTTGGATCTGAGCGAGCCCATGCTCACCGTTTTGGCCAAAAGTGAAGACCTGACAGACGGCAAGACCGACGTTCGCAATTACGGCGTTTTGGAGGGAATCGCCTCCTGCCGTGTGCTGTTTGCCGAAATTTTGGAGGTTTCCGCCGACAACGTGATCGTGGGCGGCAGCTCCAGCCTCAGCATGATGTACGACGCCATGATGCGCCTCTGGGTGTTTGGCGCGCCCGGCCATACCCCTTGGAGCAAACTGGACAAGGTCAAATGGCTTTGTCCCGCTCCCGGCTACGACCGCCATTTCGCCATCTGCCAGCAGCTCGGCATGGAAATGATCCCCGTTCCCATGCTGAACGACGGCCCCGATATGGACATGGTGGAAAGGCTGGCGGGGGAGGATCCCGCCGTCAAAGGCATCTGGTGCGTTCCAAAATACAGCAATCCCGAGGGGAAAACCTATTCCGACCAAGTGGTGCGCCGCTTTGCCTCTATGAAGACGGCAGCCCCCGATTTCCGCATTTTCTGGGACAACGCCTATATCGTCCATCATCTCACCGACGAGCACGAGGCACTGTGCAATATTTTTGACGAGGCCAGGCGGTATGGCACTGAAGATCGCGTGCTGGAGTTCTGCTCCACCTCCAAGATCAGCTTTGCGGGTGCCGGCGTGGCCGCTATGGCGGCTTCCGACAGCAATATTGCCTGGACAAAAAAAATCATGTCCGTCCAGACCATCAGTGCCGACAAGATCAACCAGCTGCGGCATGTACGCTTTTTCAAAGACTGTGCGGGCCTTGAGGCGCATATGAAAAAGCACGCCGCGATTCTCAAGCCGAAGTTCGACATGGTGCTTTCCTTGCTGAAAAAGAACCTGGGCGGCACGGGCGCCGGAACATGGCACACGCCGAAGGGCGGCTATTTCATCAGTTTCAATGCCATGCCCGGCTGCGCTAAGCGCATCCATCAGTTGTGCAAAGAGGCCGGTGTGGTGATGACCGGTGCGGGCGCTACCTTCCCCTATGGCAACGATCCGGAGGACAGCAACCTGCGCATCGCCCCGTCGATGCCTCCCGTGAGCGAGCTGGAGCAGGCCGCCGAGGTCTTCTGCGTCTGCGCCTTGCTGGCCGCTGTGGAAAAGAGGCTTTCTCAGTTGCATTGAATAAAAAAGAGGGCGCAGCGGGAGGCGCTTCGTAAGGAAGCGCCTCCTCCATTTTTGTGAGGAAAGCGATTGACCACGCGGATCGTTGATGATAGGATTCTTTCCTCAAGTCATCATCCGGGGAGGGAAAGATATGACGGAAGCGCAAAAAGAAACTCTGCGATTCTATACAACAAATGACTATTTACTGATCAACGGTCTTCTTTGGGGAGAAAGCGAGAAAACGATCGATCAGTTTATCCAACTAATCAATGCCGATGGCAGAGGCGTGATGGCTGAAGCTGTTGAGCAAGGATTTGATGTGCGGTGGAATTGTAGTAAAGAAGAAGGCGAGAAACGATATCAAGTCTATCAAAAGCGTTTCCCGAGGATTAACCAAAAAGAAAAGGACAAAATCCTTGAACGAGCAAGAATGGATATTTCCAATATGATGTCTTGTTTGACGCCTCTTTTATCTGAAATGGTGGTATATAGAAATATCAAAACCAAGTTTGTTGAAAACTTGAAAGAAGGAACGCTTCTTCACCATTTAGGCTTTTCCTCTTGCAGTTTAAGTTCGCATATTGCGGAAAACGCCGTCTACGGCTCAAGCGGATGCACTTTGGCTGAGATTATTGCTCCTGCCGGCACGCCGGCAATTCGACTTGATTTCATGCCGGACGTGCAGAACGAACCTGATGAAGTCATTTTAGCGCCGGCTGCGTTTATGGTCACCAGGATTGACCGGGAAAACAACAAGATATATATGATTTGCAGCAACCCGCTGAACGGATCGGTACTTGATCGCAAAGGAGAACCTTCATGATCCATAGCTTCGGCAAGCATCGGATTTTGCACCCAAAATCCAGAACAGAGCGACAAAACCGGCGTGACCGCAATTGCCACGCCGGTTTCAAGTCCTTTTGAACTGAGGCGTTTTTTTGAAATTTCGCAAGATCGCTGCGCTGACTTTGGTAACAGTGCTGGTTTTCCGTATAGGGATCTCCGCTCTTGCCGCTGCGGAGATTTTCCGCGATGTGGATGCCTCTTATTGGGCTTATGTCGCGATTCAGTGGGCCTTTTCCGACAGGGCCGTGGTGGGAGGCTGTTTCTCTGACGGCGGCAGGCGGTCTGCTTCGTGGCGTTGATGAAAAAGGAACCTTTGCTGGGGAAAACACCCTCACGCGGGCGCAGATGGCCACCGTGTATTGCCGTGGCTGGTTGGTTGCCGTCGATGCAGCCGGACGCTCCGGTCGAACCCGTCAGTCCCGATCCTGCGGATCCCATCCCCGTTCCCGCGCCCATTCAGCCGCCGGAGATCACGGAGTAATAGAAAGCCGATCTGCTTTACAACACTGAAAACAAAAAGGACACAGAGCGGGAAAAATCTGCTCTGTGTCCTTGCTTTGTTCGGTTTTATTGCAGCTTTTGCAAAAGCTGCCGCGCCACATGGATGCCGCTGGCCGAGGCGTGGGATAGAGAATGGGTGACACCGGAGCAGTCGCCGATGACATAAAGCCCGGGGCTGCGGGTTTCCAGCGAATGGTTGATTTCCACTTCCATATTATAAAACTTGACCTCTACACCATAGAGCAGAGTGTCGTCGTTGGCGGTGCCGGGAGCGATCTTATCCAGCGCGTGAACCATCTCGATGATCCCATCCAGGATTCGCTTTGGAATCACCAGGCTCAGGTCGCCGGGGGTGGCGGCCAGCGTGGGCGTGACGAAATTTTCCGAAATGCGCTGCACGGTGCTGCGGCGGCCCCGCATCAAATCGCCGAAGCGCTGTACCAGCACGCCGCCGCCCAGCATGTTGGACAGCCGGGCGATGCTTTCGCCATAGCCGTTGGAATCCTTAAAGGGCAGGGAAAAATGCTTGGACACCAGCAGGGCAAAGTTGGTGTTGTCCGTGTGCTTGGCGGGATCCTCGTAACTGTGGCCGTTAACGGTGACGATGCCGTTTGTGTTCTCATTGACCACCACACCGTGAGGGTTCATGCAGAAGGTGCGCACCAGATCCTCGAATTTCTCCGTCCGGTAAACAATCTTGCTTTCATAAAGCTCGTCGGTAAGGTGGGCAAAGATTTGTGCGGGCAGCTCGACGCGCACACCGATATCCACCCGGTTTGATTTGGTGGGCAGCGCAAGATCACGGCATACGCCCTCCATCCATTTGCTGCCAGAGCGGCCAACGGAGATGACGCAATGGGTGCAGAGCAGAGTTTCCTTTGCCGTGTGGACGGCATAGCCCTCCGCCGTCTTTTCCACCGAAATCACCGGCGCGTTAAATCGGAATTCCGCCTTGTCCTTGAGTTCGTGAAAAAGATTTTCCAAAACCGTATAGTTGATATCCGTTCCCAAGTGACGCACCTGCGCGTCCAGCAGATGCAGGCCGTTTTGAAGACATGTCTTCTTGATGGCCGTATTTGCTGTGCTGTAAAGTTTTGTGCCTTGTCCGCCGTGGGCGAGGTTGATCCCGTCTACATAGCGCATCAGCTCCAGCGCCTGGTTCTTGCCGATGTGTTCGTAAAGCGTTCCGCCAAACTGATTGGTGATATTGTATTTCCCGTCGGAGAATGCGCCTGCGCCGCCAAAACCGTTCATGATGGCGCAGGTGGGACAGTGGACACAGCTTTTGATGGTTTCCCCGTCAATGGGACATTTCCGGCGGGCGAGGGGATTGCCCGCCTCCAAAACGGCGATTTTGAGATCGCTCCGCTCCTTGGTCAATTCATACGCGGTAAAGATGCCGCCGGGGCCGGCGCCAATGATCAAAATATCATAAATCATGGAACGGTCCTTTCTGTAAAGTCAATTGGCTTTTCGTCAAACATTGAACAGGAAGTTGACGATGTCGCCATCTTTCATCACATATTCCTTACCTTCTGAGCGGATGCGGCCCTTTTCACGGGCGGCCTGCATCGAACCCAGCGCCTTGAGGTCGTCAAAGGCAATGACCTCGGCACGAATGAATCCCCGCTCAAAGTCGGTGTGAATTTTGCCTGCCGCCTGGGGCGCTTTGGTGCCCCGGGTGATGGTCCAGGCCCGCACCTCGTCGGCGCCGCCGGTAAGAAAAGAGATCAAACCCAGAAGGGTATAGGAGCATTGGATCAGACGGTCAAGGCCAGACTGTTCCAGTCCCAGTTCTTCCAAAAACATAGCCCGATCCTCGGGGGGGAGCTCGGCAATTTCCTGCTCGCTCCTGGCACAGATGGGCAGAACCTGGCTGCCTTCCTCTTTCGCGATAGCGGTCACCGTCTGAAAATAGGAGTTGCTTTCGGGATTGCTGACGCCGCTTTCATCCATGTTGGCGGCATAGATTACGGGCTTGAGGCTCAGAAGATCCGACTGCCGGATCAGCGCCAGCTCGTCGGAGCCGCAGGGATAGGTGCGGGCGGGCTTGCCCTGATCCAGCCAGGCCAGCAGACCTTCCAGCACCTCGGCTTCCTTCAGAAATTTCTTATCTCCGCTCTTGGCGTTTTTCTTTGCCCGGTCAATACGGCGTTCTACCATTTCCGAGTCGGCTAAGATCAGCTCCAGATTGATGCACTCGATGTCTCCGGCGGGATCTACCGGGACAGCCTTGGAGGCATCCTCCACCACATGCATGATGTTGTCGTCATCAAAGCAGCGCACCACATGGACGATGGCGTCGGTGTTGCGGATGTTGCCCAAAAACTGGTTGCCCAGACCGGCGCCTTTCGAGGCGCCCTTCACCAGACCGGCGATGTCCACGAATTCAATGACGGCGGGCGTGTATTTTTTAGGATGATACATCTCCGCCAGATAATCCAGTCTGCTGTCGGGGACAGTTACCATGCCTACATTAGGCTCGATGGTGCAGAAGGGATAGTTGGCGCTCTCGGCGCCAGCGTTGGTAATGGCGTTGAACAGCGTGCTCTTGCCCACATTGGGCAGGCCAACGATGCCAAGTTTCATAAAAAACGGCTCCTTTTATCTCAAATCACGGGTTTCTCAATCATTTATTATAACCGCTTTCTTTCGGCAGGTCAAGCAAAAGGGGGAAGACCAAACGGAATCGCGACCGGGCGAGTTCAAAAACGAATCTGTCGTCATAGGCTTCGGACGGCAATCTCCGCCGGATGCTCCACCGTGCGGGCGGCGTCGCCTTGCCGTCCGGCTTCCGGCAGCGCCGCTGGGCGGTTTTGCGGTTGAAACTCCGTCATGTCCGCCCAGTAGCGTTTTGGCATATTGGTCATGCGGCACTTTGGATTGGCGCGGCCCTCAATGCCAATGGTGTCGTAAAACCGCGTCCACAGCCGCCGGTAAAACAGTTCCCGCTCCGAAGGCGCGGGAAGCTGGGCGTGATCCATGGGCAGAATCATGCTTTGTCCGCCGCTGCACACCAGCGCCAGCCGGCGGGTCTTGTCAAAAATGAGAAAACTCTGTCCCGGCATCCGAATTTGGAAATGCCGCCCCAGCAGAGGCAGCACATGATTTTTCGGAGTGATTTCGGCAGCCAACGCGCCGCCGTATTCCGAAAAGCGGACGAACCCTTTCAGCAGGTGCGCCTCACCGGAAACGTTCCGCGCGGCGGCAATCACCTTGTGGACGCAGGGTTCGGTGAGCATCCGCATCACGGCTGAGCCTTTTTGATAGCCCAGCCGGAGAAAGGCGAGGATTGCCGTTTCTTTTTCCTCCATGCAGGAGAGAAAGGCCAACTCTATGCAGGAAAGCGCGTCGGTGCCCAGCTTTTTGGGGATCGAGCGCAGCACCCGTTCGGCCTTTTCCGGTTCAGTGGACACAAAAACAGTTTTTAAAAAGGTAGCCTGATCGTCCCCATCTGAAAAAATGGAAATGGGATCCTCCTGCTGATAAAAGGCGCGAAACACGCAGCACAGCATTCCCTCAAAACTGCCGTCGTATTGATAAACTACATCTGTCCGGTCAGACATGCTTTCACATCCTCCATTGTGGGGTCGAACAGGCTGAGTTGGTCGGCCTGTTCCAGATTGTTCAGCGCGGCGTCGCTCAAAAGCGCCCGCAGCACGGCGTCGTGGGTCATCACAATGCCTGGAAAGGGCTTGCCTTTGCAGAGGGTAAAATATTTTGCCCGCTTTACAACGACCCCCAGTTTTTTCAGTCCGTCGAAGTCCAACGATCCCGCTCTGCGAGCTTTGACGATGCGCTGGGCGCTTTTGACGCCGATCCCCGGCACGCGCAAAAGGATTTCGTAATCGGCTTTGTTTACCTCTACGGGAAAACGCTCGGCGTGCCGCAGGGCCCAGTCGCATTTCGGATCGAGATAGGGGTTGAAATTGGGGTGCTCCTCGTCCAGAAGTTCGGAGGCGTCAAATTGATAAAATCGCAAAAGCCAATCGGCCTGATAAAGCCGGTGTTCCCGCAAAAGCGGCGGCTTGGTGCCCAGCGCGGGCAGGTTTTGTCCCGCCACCACCGGAAGATAGGCCGAGAAAAACACCCGCTTCAGGGCGTATTTTTCATAAAGTGCCGAGGAAAGCCGCAGGATTTGTAAATCGCTCTCCGGCGTTGCGCCTACAATGAGTTGCGTGCTCTGTCCTGCCGGGGCAAAGCGGGGCGCGTGACGATACCGAACGATTTCCTGTTTGCCCTGCGCGATGCCGTCCCGTAAAAAGCCCATGGGCGACAGAATGTCCCTCCGGCTTTTGTCCGGCGCCAGCAGGGCAAGGCTTTTTTGCGAGGGGAGTTCGATGTTGACGCTCATCCGGTCGGCAAACAGCGCCAGCGCCCGCAGCAGATCCGGGCTGGCGCCGGGAATGGCCTTTGCGTGGATATAGCCGTAAAAGCGGTATTCCACCCGCAGAATGCGCAGGGTTTCCAGCATGAGTTCGCAGGTATGATCAGGGCTTTGCACCACGCCGCTGGAGAGAAACAGGCCCTCGATATAATTCCGACGGTAAAACTGCATAGTGAGATCGGCAAGCTCCCGTGGCGTAAAGGTGGCGCGGGGCGCATCGTTGCTGCGGCGGTTGACGCAATAGCTGCAATCGTAACAGCAGG